>CALMGO010000103.1 GCA_937863625.1 uncultured bacterium | reverse complement strand
GGTCCAGCAGTCGGCCCCCGAACCTTCCGTGTACGTAAAGACCCCGTTGCCGCACTCGTGGATGTAGCAGTTGCGAATCTTGACGTTCCTGCAGTCGGTTATCCATATCGCAGCCGATGAATCCACGTAGCTCACCGTGGCGCCCGAGTCGTCGGTGAAGGTGTAAGGAACGCTTGCGTTCTTGATCTCGAGGTTCTCTATCACAATGTACGAAGGGTGGCACGAGGTCGGAACCGTCGTCCACTGCTGCATCGTGATGATCCCACGGTTCTCACTGCCCGTGGAGAGCTGCTGGCGCGTCGTCGCGCTCTGCCCGTCTATGACTGGCAGCTCGCCGCCGGCCCCGGCTACTCCGCGCACAGTTATCGGCTGGCTCGACGTCCCCACACGACCCAGCACAAACTTCTCCTTGTACGCCGTTGAACGGTAATATATCAGTACCGTGTCCCCGGCATTTAGAGACTCCCACGGTACCGCGCCAATCGACGTATACGTCTTGCCATCCCCTACTTCATACGTCGTAGCCGCGGCCGTGAGTGAGAAGACCGCCAGCAATAATGCTGCGGCCAAGAATAATAGGTGTTTTCTCATTTACTCTCTCCTGGTAGCCGTGTTTGCCCAAATGACATGAACTGCGGAGTGTTTCGGGGGCGGGGCCCCTACGAAGATCACCTGCCCTTCTGCCGTCAGGACGCAGCGATTCGTTGCGAAACGCACGGAGAGAGTCGAGATGGGAAGAAGTCATTGGCGCCGCAACACATCAGGCTTAAGGAAATAGCCGGGCCTCCGTCACACGGAGGACCGGTCTGCAGGTGCGAAGTAGGGTAGCAGGCCTGCGTCACTTTGTGCGACACATTGTCATGCCCGACAGGCTCGACATGCCCTGCTACCCCATCGGGCGGGATAACAGGCTTTCACGGCGAAGATTTATACCCTCATCTACGGCAAGTCGTCAACAAGAAAACCGGCGCGTTTGGAGAAATCTTTCAGCGACTGCGAGGCGGTACGCAAAGGGCCGTCGCATTGCGCTATGGAGGCCGCGAAAGTCCTGCGGGAAAGGCCATCGGCAAGACACGGAACAGCAACAAGGGCGAAACATGTCTATATGGCAGTAAGGGTCACGGGTGAAACCGGTTGACAGGAAGCCCGCACAGGCTATATTAGCGGGTTCAAAGCATTAGAGACCCTGGAAGGGGCATAATGGACACGAGAAAGACAATATATATGGACCATGCGGCTACCGCGGCCACGGACCCGGAAGTGGTCGAGGCCATGTTGCCGTATTTCGCCGAGAAGTTCACCAATCCGGCCACTCTATATACCCCCGGTCGCGGCAATGACGAGGTGATAGAAGCCGCGCGGGAGACAATCGCCAAGGTCATAAAGGCCGACCCGGGCGAGATTTACTTCACAAGCGGCGGCACGGAAAGCGACAACTGGGCCGTCAAAGGCGTCGCATTGGCCAGCGAGAAGAAGGGCCGCCACATCATCACGTCGGCCATCGAACACCACGCGGTTCTCGAACCGTGCGAGTTTCTGAAGAAACGCGGCTGGGATATCACGGTGCTTGGCGTATCGGACACGGGACTCGTGGACCCGGCGGACGTCGAGAAAGCAATTCGCAATGACACGGTGCTGGTGTCTGTAATGCACGCCAATAACGAGATCGGCACGATTGAGCCGATCGCGGATATCGCCAAAATCACGCGTGCAAAGGGCGTCATATTTCACTGCGACGCTGTGCAGACCATCGGCAAGATCCCCGTGGATATCAAGGCGCTTGGAGTGGATATGGCAAGCGCCTCGGCACACAAGTTCTACGGCCCGAAAGGCGTGGGCTTTGCCTATATCCGCAAAGGTACGCGGGTGGAGACCTTCAACCACGGCGGAGGGCAGGAAGCCGGCCGCAGGGCGGGCACGCACAACGTGCCGGGAATAGTCGGCATGGCCAAGGCGATTGAACTGGCCGATGCGCGGCTCGGCGACGGCGCGCGGCTCACATCCCTTGCCGAGATGCTCTGGAAGGGGCTTGTAAACTCGATCCCTGACATGCTGCGAAACAGTCCGCAAGGCAACTCACTGCCCGGGTTTCTCAATATCGTCGTCGAGGGAGTCGAAGGCGAAGCCATGCTCCTGCGGCTTGACGGCAAAGGGGTTTGCGTGTCAAGCGGGTCGGCATGCACGACGGGGAGTCTCGAACCGAGTCATGTGCTTCTGGCCATAGGGCTCCCGGCGGAAGTAGCGCACGGGTCGGTGAGATTTACTCTCGGCCGGGAGAATACGGAAGAAGACGTGAAGCACGTCATAAAGGAATTTCCCAAGATAGTAGCGGTCTTGAGACAGATGTCACCGACATATAAGCCGGATTGCCGAAAGGGAGGACTGCCCTATGCAATATAGTAAGAAGGTATTGGAGCATTTCGCAGAGCCGCATAACGTAGGCACCATGGATGACGCCGACGGAGTGGGAGAAGTCGGCAACGCGGTCTGCGGCGACGTAATGAGGATTTTCATAAAGGTCAAGGACGACCGCATCGACGACATAAAATTTCAGACTCTCGGATGCGGAGCGGCCATCGCAACTTCAAGCATGGTGACCGATCTTGCAAAGGGCAAGACCCTCGACGAGGCGATGACAATCAACCGGGACAACGTCGCAACCCAGCTTGACGGGCTGCCGCCGGTCAAGATGCACTGTTCGAACCTGGCGGCCGACGCGCTTCACGCGGCAATCGAGGATTACCGTAAGAAGCAGGCGGCCAAGGCCGGGTAGGCGATATCTTTGAGGTATTTTCGCGGTGCGGGCGCGCCGGATAGCGCGCCCGCACTCTTTTGCCCCACCCCCTTGGACGCTGGAACCCTCCCGACTGGGCGCATGTCAGGACATAGAGAAGCGTGTCCGTGAGCCGGCAGTGACTACCTTTGAGAGGATGTGGAGGATGAAGAGAGCTTTCTGGGCAGCGTTTCTTGTTACGGCAGCGATCATCGCGCAGGCGGGGTGTTCGGGAGGAACGCGAACACCTGTTGCCGCCAAAGATTTCACGTTGCGGGACCTGTCGGGTAACGACGTTACGCTTGCAGGTTTTCGCGGAAAGGCTAACGTGCTCATTCACTTCGGCACTACATGGTGCCCGCCGTGCATTGAGGAAATCCCCGATTTGACCACGCTCGACGAGAAATACGGTGACGAGGAACTGGTCGTTCTCTACGTTGACGTAAACGAGACGGAGGACATTGTCCGCAACTTCGTGACAGACCACAAGATAGGATATCCCACGCTTCTTGATTCACAAGGCGCCGCGGCGAATGCATACAATGTCGAGGGCATTCCCGCCAATTTCCTCGTGGACAAAGAGGGGCTTATCCAGGCGGCGTCAGTGGCCATTCCGCATGAGGCCATCCGGGAGCTTGCGGGCAGGTAGAAAAAGAGAATCCCCGCCAAAGAAATACGCTTGGGCAAAAGAGGTTGCATGAGAGCCCCCCGAGGCGTATCATTAGCCCATTTAACGGAATATCAACATATCATGCCCGCTTTAATGTCATATGAAAGGGAGAGCAATGGCACGGAAACTTGCAACAATTGACGGAAACACCGCGGCGGCTTACGTAGCGCACGCGCTGAACGAAGTATGCGCTATCTACCCGATAACGCCTTCATCCGGCATGGGCGAGATGGCTGACGAGAAGAGCGCACGCGGCGAGACCAATATATGGGGCAACGTGCCGCTTGTCAGCGAACTGCAGTCAGAAGGCGGCGCCAGCGGCAGCGTTCACGGCGCGCTTCAGGCGGGAGCGCTGACGACGACCTTTACGGCGTCTCAGGGGCTGCTTTTGATGATCCCCAACATGTATAAGATAGCCGGCGAATTGACGGCGACGGTGTTCCACGTCAGCGCGAGGAGCCTTGCATGTCAGGCGCTGTCGATTTTCGGCGATCACAGCGACGTGATGGCGGTAAGGCAGACGGGCTGGGCGCTTCTGGCAAGCGGTTCGATACAGGAAGTAATGGATTTCGCGTGCATAGCGCAGGCAGCGACTCTTGAGAGCCGCATTCCATTTGTGCATTTCTTCGACGGGTTCCGCACTTCCCATGAGATCAACAAAGCCGAGGAACTCACTTTTGAAGACATGCGCGCGATGATAAATGACGACCTCGTGGCGGCGCACCGCATGCGGTCGCTCTCGCCGGATCATCCCGTCTTGAGGGGCACGGCGCAGAACCCGGACGTGTATTTCCAGGGCCGTGAGACGGTCAACAAGTTCTACGACGCATGCCCGGGCATCGTGCAGAAGGCGATGGATGCCTTTGCCAAGATAACCGGCAGGCAGTATCACCTTTTCGACTACGTCGGCGCGCCGGACGCCGAGCGCGTGGTAATGATCATGGGTTCGGGCGCGGAAACAGCGCACGAGACGGTGGAGTACCTCGTCGAGCGCGGGGAGAAGGTCGGCCTGCTCAAGGTGCGGCTCTACAGGCCGTTTGACCGCGACGCATTTATAAAGGCGCTGCCCAGGACGGTAAAGAGCATAGCCGTCCTCGACCGGACGAAGGAGCCCGGCTCGACAGGTGAGCCTCTCTACATCGACACGCGCACGGCTGTCGGCGAGGCGATGCACGACAAGGTCACGCCTTGGAACGCGTATCCCAAGATCGTAGGCGGCAGGTACGGCCTCGGATCCAAGGACTTCACGCCGGCGATGGTGAAGGCTGTTTTTGACAACCTCAAACTCGACGAGCCGAAGAATCATTACTCGGTCGGCATCGAAGATGACGTCACAGGTGGGAGCCTCAAGGTCGATTACAGTTTCTCAACCGAGCCCGATGACGTAGTAAGGGCGGTATTCTACGGTCTCGGCAGCGACGGGACGGTGGGCGCCAACAAGAACTCCATCAAGATCATCGGCGAAGAGACGGATAACTACGCGCAGGGGTACTTCGTGTACGATTCGAAGAAGGCCGGCGCGATAACAGTGTCGCATTTGCGTTTTGGCCCGAGGCCAATCAGGAGTTCGTATCTCGTCAACACGGCGAATTTCGTGGCGTGTCACCAGTTTGCATTCCTTGAGAAGTACGACATGCTCAAGAACGCCCTGCCGGGGGCGACGTTCCTTTTGAACAGCCCGTTTCCGGCCGACCAGGTATGGGACCAACTGCCGATGGAAGTGCAGAAGGACATCATCGACAAGAAACTTAAGTTCTACGCCATCGATGCGGTCGAAGTCGCCAAAAGCACGGGCATGGGCGCGCACGTCAACGTAATCATGCAGACGTGTTTCTTCGCGATTTCGGGAGTGCTGCCGCGCGAGCAGGCCATAGACGAAATCAAGAAGGCCATCAAGAAGACCTATGGCC
>CALMGO010000102.1 GCA_937863625.1 uncultured bacterium | reverse complement strand
TTCTTATCAAAGAATCGGACCACTTGGATTTTCTTGAACAGCAGGGAGGCCGATTGCGGAGGCGATGTAGTATACGTGGGAGAGAGACTGGATTTCGGGGATGATCTCAAGGCCGTACATTTGGGCGACCTCTGCGAGGTGGGCGAGGTCGTCCTTTTCGATATAGGAGCCGCCTGCGACTCCGAAATGGCAGGACGCGGCGAAGCGGTTGGCGGCGCCAAGGGGGATGCCTTCGCCGAATTTGTCCATCGTCTCACCGTGGGCGTACCATTCGGAGACGGTACGACGCCATCCAACGGCGAGTTCGGGGTGGGAGTCAAAGCGCATGCCGCCGCCGACCTCCATGATGAGGCCGTTATACTTGTACCTCAGGAGAAAATCGCGCATGTACCTGCGAGCATAGGGGAGAGCCTCTTTGCCGGGGATATAGACATGCACCCAGCGGACGGGCAGGAACGGCCAGTCGCGGATAGTCGCGTGTCTGACGGCCGCGCTCTGGTGACCCCACTGGTGAACGAGCTGTTCGAACGTCGAGACACCATAGAGGGCGCCGCGGTAATCACAGCCGGCTATGACGGCGCCGTCGGCATCGATCTTGAGGACGTAACCTTCAGGGCCGGGGTCGGCGGCGGTGATTTTGAGGCCGGCGGATTTGGCGGCATCGGCAATCAACTTTTCACCAATCTGACCGACGACGATGGGAGTCTTGCCTTCGGGGGCGCTGCCGACGACGACGGGGACAACGGCCATAAAGTGGTCGGCGATGAGTTCGGAGAGGAGCCTGCCGGGGTACTGGGCCTCCCGGTCGCCTTCGGGGACGACGATGACCGCATCGGCCAGGAGGAGCCGTGCGTCGGAAATCTCGGCCTCCTGCGGGATGGGCCAGACGGGGTAGGGAAGGACTTTGCGGACGCCTTCCTGCGCGACTACGAGGGGGGCGAATGCGAAGAGACAAACCAGAGCGATGATAATTTCGAGATGCATGTACGACCTCCTGCAAGGTTTCTATTGCCGGGACGGGCGTCGCGAGCAGCCCTGTCCACGTATTCCCATTTCAAGGCAGCCGGGTCACAGGGGCTGCTATGACTGGAGCTCGACTGTGTTAGACGCTATGACATCAGAGAACCACTTGGCGCTTTTCTTCAGGATGCGCTCCTGGGTCTGGTAATCGACGTAGACGAGGCCGAAGCGCTTGGAGAACCCCTGGGCCCATTCGAAATTGTCCATGAGCGACCAGACGGTGTAGCCTTCGAGATTGGATCCTTCGGTAATGGCGTTAGCGGCGGCAACGAAGTGCCGTGCGAGAAAATCGATCCTGATATCGTCGTTTACGGCACCGGAGGCGTCAAGGACGTCGGCGGCGGCCATGCCGTTTTCGGTGATGATGACTGGGGGATTGCCGAAGTCGTTTTTGAGGCGCATGAGGAGATTATACAAGCCGCGGGGCCAGACACCCCAACCCATTTCGGTAAACTCGGTGGCCTCCTCGCGAAGTATCTCGTTGCGAGTCTTTAGAAAGCCGCCGGCGGCATTGGCGCTTACCTTGTGTCCGCTGTAGTAGTTGAGGCCGAATACGTCGATAGGCGAGGCGATAGTCTCCATGTCGCCATTTTTGACGGGGCACATTTCGCGAGCGTACCAGTCGACGAGTACCTTTGGGTAGGGCTTGCCGAAAATGGGATTCATGTACCAGAGGTTATTGAAGGCGTCTTCGCGTTTTGCGGCGGCGCGGTCGGCTGCGGACTTCGTGGCGGGCTTTACGTCGCAGAGGTTGACGGCGATGCCTACGCGTCCGGGCGCAGCCGAGGCGCGGAACGCCTGGACAGCCTTGCCGTGAGCGAGAAGCAGCGTGTGTGAAGCGGCAAGGGCATCGGAGAGAGAGTTGCGGCCGGGGGCGAACATGCCGTCCTTGTATCCGAGGAAGGCGGTGCAGACAGGCTCATTAAGAGTGAGCCATGTATCGACACGGTCGCCGAGCGACTCAAACATAGCAGCGGCATAATCGGCGAAGTAGTCGGCGAGGTCGCGGTTGGGCCATCCGCCCCGGTCCTCGAGCGTCTGGGGGAGGTCCCAGTGATAAAGGGTGACCAGAGGTTTAATGTCCGCATCACGCAGCGCGTCGAGAAGAGCGCGGTAGAAATCGAGGCCCTTCTGATTAAGAGCCCCCCTGCCCTCCGGCATGACACGCGGCCATGAGATGGAGAAACGGTATGCCTTGAATCCCATCTGCTTCATGAGAAGGACATCTTCCCGGAACCGGTGATAATGGTCGCAGGCAACATCGCCGGTATCGCCGTTTGTAATCCTGCCGGGAAGGTGAGCAAACGTGTCCCAGATGCTGGGGCTCTTGCCGTCTTCGTC
>CALMGO010000101.1 GCA_937863625.1 uncultured bacterium | reverse complement strand
CATCATCCGTCACGAGAAGCGCCTCTCCCGCTATCTCCGTCGTAAAGTCGGCGCTCACCCGTTCGCCCGCCACTTCCAGCGCCCCCGTAACGGCGCGCGAAAGAGGCGTGAATACCCCTTCCGGAATCACCTCAAATGCGTTCCCGCCCGGAGGCAGCCACGCCGCCACCGCGCACGTGCTGCCGCCGTCGCTTGCGTGCGCATACTGCAGTTTGTGAACGCCCGCTTTGAGCGTCACCGCCCCTTTGTGCCGCGCATCTGCAACCGGACCGTGCCGGCCCGGCCACGACACGACCACCTCGCCGTCCACCAGTAAAAACGACGCATCGTCGCTCGACGTCGCAAATTCATACCGCCCCGGCACGCGCGCCATGAACCATCCTGTGTATAGCGATGTGAACTTCTCCGACGGGCCGTACATGTTCTGCCCGTGCCATATCCTGTCTACTGAGCCCGCCCCGTAAAAGGGGCCTGACTCCTGCCATATCTCCCGCATCGCCTCGATATTTCGCGGATTGCCTCCCTTATACTCGCGCGTTTCGAGAATGAGTCCTCTTTGTGGCTCCCATTTGTAGTCTACGCTCTCGGCCTTCTCGTTTCCGAAATATATGTGATAGTCTCTCACCCCGTCCTCGACCGCAAACGCCAGCGTCGCCGTATCCCCGGGCCCCACTCCGAAAAGCATGTGCGGCACCTCGCGCCCCCGTGCCACCACGCGGATATCCGCGCCGTCTTTCTTGAGATGCCCCCCGGTGTAGAAAGTCACCACCGCCGCGTTGTCGCCCGGCAGGGATACCTCCGGCGCGTAGACCGTCACGGCGCGTCTGGCCGCATAGTCCCTGTTCCACCAGGTCGCCGCCCCGTGCGCGCACTGTGCCGCTGCAAATATCAGTATCGCTGAAAGTACTCGCCTCATATCACCCTTTAACACCATGCCGGTTCTCAAGTAACGTAATACGACGCGCCTCGCCCTGTCTTCCAGAGTGACTCGCTCTTTACCCGCCTGTGGAGGGTGTCGCACCGCTCAGCTCGATTTGCCCTGCCTGCGGACGTCCGACCCCTTGCCATCATATACGTTTGCTGGACAATATCCTTTGCATTTTACCTTCATTTGTGCTTCGGGAGTTGCCAAATGCCCGCGCATCTCAAAGCCGTGGTCTTTGACATGGACGGCACTATCACCGTGCCTCTCCTCGACTTTCCACGCATGAAAGCCGAAATCGGCGCCCCTTCCGACCATGGCCTCCTGGAGTCAATGGCGCTGATGGATGATTCACGTCGCGCCGTCGCCGAAAAGA
>CALMGO010000100.1 GCA_937863625.1 uncultured bacterium | reverse complement strand
GTCTGCGGCCGTTGAGCCGGGCGAAATTAGGCGGGTAGTCGAGAGCCACGTCCCAGCCGTCAAATCTCGGGCGCGAAAGTGCCTGCCGGACTTCCGGCGCGAGCGGGTATTCCTCGTCATACCGGTAGCCTTTGAGCGAGACGGCGCTCACCCGGCGTCCCTCGCGCACGAGAGCCCTTATGGTCTCACGGGCCGCCTTTGCCCACGAGACAGGCGATTTGAGCAGGGAGATGAAATGCAGGTTCTCTTTCATGGGCGTGCATTTTAGGGGAGGCGCGCTTCGACGACAAGCGCCGAGGCCGGTGATGGCGTCAAATCCTTGCAAAAACGGGCGTCCTTGATATAGTTACGTTCTCCATTCGCCGAGAAGAGGCCGCATATGGAGCATACAGCGCCTTTTCGCACCGGCCAGGCATCGAATTCGGAGGTTTCGATGGCAAAACTCAGGATTCCCTTAGCACTCATGCTTCTGGTGTTATTCGCGGCGGCTTTTGTTGCGGCCCAGGAGGCCCCCGCGGTTAATGAAGCCGAGCCACAGCCCGTGGAGCAAGGCGCCGAGGGGGCTGCGATCAAGGCTCCCGTCGCCGGGTTGAGCCCCACGGCAGTCCGCCAGGCAGAGATATACCAGAACTACGAGCGCCTCGTGCGCGTCATGGACATTGTCGAGAGCCGGTACGTGACGCCGGTCGACCCGGAGGACCTCTTCGAAGGAGCCATCGGCGGCATACTGGGGTCACTCGACCCATACAGCGCTTATTTTCCTCCGGATGCGTACAAGGAGTTCATGGAGGAGACCGAACAGGAGTTCAGCGGCGTGGGCATCACGATAGCGGTTGACAGGGACCGGGTGCAAGTAGTATCGACCGTCGAGGACATGCCGGCATTTCGCGCGGGCGTGCAGCCGGGCGACTACATTATGAAGGTCGACGGCGTCACTGTGGAGGAGCTCGGCTCCTTGAGCGAGATTGCGAAACGGCTTAGAGGCGCCAACGGCACGAGCGTCGAGGTGACGCTATTTCGCGTGGAGCCCGCCGGAGAATATACGGTTACGCTGGTGCGCGAGGAAATCCCGATTACGACACTTCGCGGATACAAAAGCAATCCCACTACCGGCAAATGGGATTTCATGATAGATCCGGCGGCGGGAGTCGGCTACATCCGGATCATGAAATTTTCCCAGAACACCGCCGTAGAACTTGACGAGGCGTACAACGCATTGGCTGCGTCGGGACTTAAGGCCCTCGTTATCGACCTTCGCTACAACCCGGGGGGGCTCCTCGACTCGGCGGTAGACGTCGCCGACAGGTTTTTGGATGACGGCCTTATCGTGCGGACGCAGGGCAGGGCGGGTATCCACAGCGAGAGCTATGCCAGGCCCTACGCCACGT
>CALMGO010000099.1 GCA_937863625.1 uncultured bacterium | reverse complement strand
GGCGAGACCGCGGCGCAGGCGGCAGTCATTCTGCATGACGTTCTCGAATTCCAGAATGACTTCGAGGGGTCCCTTGCCGTGCTCGACCGCGCCGACATCAACACCTCCGGCCGCTTCGAGTCCTCGCTGCTCCTGGCGCGTGCCAAGTCTCTCTGGCGCATCGGCCGCGCCGAGGAGGCGCGCAAGATTCTCGACGACACCATTTTTCGCTATCCCGGCACCTCCGACGCGCTCTCTGCCAGATATGAACTCGCGCGGTTGCTCTTCGATTCGGGAAATCTCGACGCTGCCAAGGACGCCCTTATCAATCTTCTTGACGACATGTCTGCCCAGCAGGCCATCGAGACCGAGCACTTCACGATAGCCGACGTCACCAAACTCTGGTTCGCAGTAGGCCAGAGAATCCTCGACCTCGAGGATTTCAACGCCGTGCGTGATTTCCACGGCGCCGCGGCGGCTCTGATGTCTCAGGGGCATTTCCTTTTCTTCGACGCAGCCCTCTACCTCCGAGAGGCCGAGCAGTTGGAGTCTCTGCTGCCCGGCCTCTCTCTCCAACAGGCCGATGCCGCAAAAGAGGCCGCAAAAAAAGCCTACACCGAGGCCGGACAACTCTTCGCCAAGGTCCTCGAAACCGCCTCCGGCGACATCTATGATAAGGCCCTCTACAACGCCGGACACTGTTTCTACCTGGCCGGCGACTACGCAGTCGCCGCCCACTATCTCGGCGCCTTCGCCTCCTCCACGCTAAAGGACGACCGCGTGCCCCAGGCGCTTTATGAACAGGCCCGCTCCCTTGCAGACCTTGGCCGCTACGAACCTGCCATAAAGGTCTGCCGCGAAAACGCCGAGCGTCACCCCACAAATATCTTTGCCTACCGCTCAATGCTTCTCCAGGGCGACCTCTACCGCAGCCTCGGAGGCCCGAGCCTCGAAGAAGCCGCCGCCATATATGCCGGCATCCTCACCGATGTGCGGTTTCTTTCCACCAGCCCCGAGTGGAGAAGCTCCATATTCTCCCTCGGCACCACGCTATACCGCCTCGGTGATTTCAAAAACTCCATGCTCAAGCTCGACGAGGCTCTCCAGCGCTTCCCCGACGACCCCCGCGCCGGCGAGGCTCGATACTACCTCGCCCTCGCCTCAAGGCAGGTCGCCTTTGCGGAGCCCGCGCTCAAAAAACAGCTCCTCTCCCATGCCGCAGGTCTCTTCGCCGAAATCGCCGCCTTGCCCGGCGCCATTGCGTCTCACGCTCAGAACGCCGCCTTTCTTGAGGCGGACTGCTACTATGACCTCGACGACTTTACACGTGCTCTCTCCCTTTACGACAGGGCTGTCGAAACCTATGTTGACACCCCTGACGCTACCCGCGCGCTCTTCCAGATGGCCAACTGCTATCACCGCCTCGGACAGACCCAGCAGGCCGACGCGACTTTCAAAAGAGCCGTCTTCAACCTCAATCGCGAAGGGCGCGCCCCCGCCCCGGGCGCACCTTTCTACCGCTCCTTGGCTCGGTGGCGCACACAGGGGGAGGCATAATGACCGCCAGTCGTGACCTTCTCGAACTCCGCGGCCTTCTCCACGCTCAAAAGGAGACCTACGCCTTGCTCCGGGCACTCTCCGAGGCGCAGGAGAAGGTTTTCACACAGGCCGGCCCCCGCGCCTTGATGAAGGTCATCGGGCGCAAGCAACTCCTGATCGCGAAGCTCGACGAAATAGCACTTCTTCTCGAACCCTACACGTCGCAGTGGTCCGACACCCTGGACGCCCTGCCCGCCGGGGAGCGCCGTGCCGTCTCTGGTGTAGTCGAGGAGACAGCCTCCATCCTGCGCGCGCTTATCGAAAGTGAACAGCAAATCGAGGCTACCGTGTCGGCTGCCCGTGACCGCACCGGCGCGGAGATCCGCGCTGTCAGCGAAAACCGCGCCGCCGTAAAGGCATACTCCGAACCGGTTGCCGCAGCAGCCGGACGCTTCTACGACAGGGAGCAGTAACGTGACTATCGCCGCAACTGAGAAACTTCAGGACCTTCGCGAAGTCATAGATGCCTACAATGACCTCGCCGAACGGCTTCAGGAGAGTCAGACTTCTCTCCAGCGCGAGGTGGCCCGCCTCCACGAGGAGATCGCCGAAAAGAATCGCCAGATCGCCCGCAAGAATCGCCTCGAAGTCCTCGGCGAAATGGCCGCCGGTGTCGCACATGAAATCAGAAATCCCCTCGGAGGGATCGATCTCTATGCCGGACTCATTGCCCGCGAAGCGCGTAAGGATGAGAAGGTCAGGACTTGGGCCCATAAGATACAGTTCGCCACGCGCGACCTTGCTGGAATCGTCGGCGAAATTCTCGACTTCACCCGACCGCTTCGCCCGTGCTCTAAGCCCGTCGTCCTTGACGATGTCGTCTCCGCCGCCCTCGATCTGGCCTCTTCGTCCATCGAGAAGGCCGGCGTCTCGGTCAACCGCCTCTGCGCCAAAGGCGCACAGCCCGTCCCCGCCGACTTCAACCTCCTCCAGCGTGCTTTTCTCAACGTTATTATAAACGCCGCCGAAGCCACCCGTCCGGGTGACTCGCTCACTATCACCGTTGCGCCGGCGTCGCTCAACTCCAAGCCCGCCACTTCCGTCAGTTTCGCCGACACGGGGGACGGCATACCCCCGGAAGCGCTCCAGCATGTTTTCGATCCGTTTTTCACCGGCAAGCAGGGAGGCACAGGCCTCGGCCTCGCCATGACGTCCCGCATAGTCGCCGCCCACTCCGGCCGCCTCACCGCGGAAAACTCCCCGACCGGAGGCGCTATCTTCACATTTGTCCTTCCCGTCGAAAAAGGCGGTGCAACGGAGGCGACACAGTGGCCAGAATAGCCGTAGTTGATGACCAGACCCTCATGCGCGAAAGCATACAGGAGACTCTCTGCGCTGCAGGCTACGAGGTGGACGCTTTTTCCTCCGGGACTGCCGCCGTTGAAGCCCTCTCTGCCGGCGAATATGACCTCCTTATCACCGACCTCAAGATGCCCCGCATGACAGGCCTCGAACTCCTCGCGAAGGCCGCCGAAATCGCGCCCTCTCTCCCCGTTGTCGTCATTACCGCGCACGGCACCGTGGAGAGCGCTGTCGATGCCATGAAGAAGGGCGCCTTCGATTACATCGCCAAGCCGTTTGACCCCGACGAACTCGAACTTGTCGTAAAGCGAGGAGTCTCGCATAGTCGCCTTCTGCGTGAAAACGAACTTCTGCGGAGTCGCATCGGCGACAATTCCGACGTTCCAGTCATGGTCGGCGCCGACAGCGGCCTGGCCGCCGTCAGTTCTCTGATCGAAAGGGTCGCCGCCACTGACGCCACGGTTCTCATAAGCGGCCCCAGCGGCACCGGCAAGGAAGTAGTCGCTCGCCGTGTCCACTATCTCTCACACCGCCGCGAAAATCCGTTCATCTGCGTCAACTGCGCTGCGCTTAATGCCGGCCTCCTCGAGAGCGAACTCTTCGGCCACGAAAAGGGCGCTTTCACCGGTGCCGACAAAATGCGTCGCGGACGCTTCGAACTCGCTGAAGGCGGCACAGTTCTCCTCGACGAGGTCTCTGAGATCGATCCTCACCTCCAGGCTAAACTTCTTCGCGTCCTCCAGGAGAGGGAATACGAGCGCGTCGGTTCCAGCGCCACCCGCAGGATGAATGTCCGCATCATCGCCACGACCAACCGCGACCTCGCAAAGGAAGTCTCCGACGGCCGATTCCGCGAAGACCTCTACTACAGGCTTAACGTATTCCCGGTTGTCGTCCCCTCGCTTGCCGAGAGATCCTTGGATGTTCCCGGCCTTGCGCGCCACTTCCTCAGGCTTCTCGCACGCGAGAGCGGGCAGGAGGCCCCCGAACTTTCCGAAGACGCCGTGCGTCTGCTCACCCGCTACCAGTGGCCCGGTAACGTTCGCGAACTCAAAAACATCATCGAGCGCGCCTTCATCATGGGCGTCGGACGCCGCATCGAAAAGTCCCACATAGAAAACTGGCTTTCGGACCGCGTCGAGACCGCTTCAGGGCCCGTTATCCGTCCGGGCATGACCATAAAGGACGCAGAGGAGATACTTATCCGCCTCACGCTTGAACGCCACCAGGGACACCGCGAGAAAACCGCCGATGCCCTCGGCATCTCCGTCCGGACGCTCATAAACCGCCTTCGCGAATGGAAAATGGAGGCAAATGTTGCCTGAACCTGCAAATAGTTCCGCGCTCAAAGCAAATGCCGCTTCCGGCGCGCATGATATAAGTGCCGTGGAGGCAACGTGTTACGGCTCTGCGGCCTCTGCGAGGCCCGGTTGGTACCGTTTTTGCGTAATTCCCATCGGGGACTTGGACGTTTCTGCGGGGTCACAAGTATGACGCAAAGAGGCATCTTCTCACCATCTATCGACGTCTTGACGAGGAGCATGATGTTCCTCGAAGAGCGTCACCGCGTCATTGCAAACAATATCGCCAACGCGAATACCCCCTTCTATAAGGCCAAAACCGCTCCGCTTTCCGAGTTTCGCCAGGCACTCGCCGAGGCCGTCTCCGCCTCCAGGCGCCTTGGTGGCACTCCGCCTGCGCTCCGCGACACCCGCCACATCGACTTTACTCCCAACGGGATGACGGTTACGCCGCTTGAGGTCGCCAGCGCCGACGCCTCGGTTCTTCGCCACGACGGCAACAACGTAAACCTCGAACATGAAATGGCTGATCTCGCCGACAACACGCTTCTATACCGCACCATGAGCGACCTCCTGCGCAGGCAGTTCCTTACGCTTTCCTCAGCGATAAAAGAGAGGGTTGAATGATGTTTACGACTAATGCCATAAGCGCCTCGGCGCTCTCCGCGTACCGCACGCGCATGGACACCATCGCCAATAACATGGCGAACTCCATGACCACCCGCGACGCCGCGGGAAACCCCGCGCCCTATCGCCGCCGCATCGCTCTCTTTTCAGTCGGCGCCGACGGGCTCCCCAGCGGGTCCGGTGTCCATGTCTCCCAGATTATCCAGGACCCCGCCCCGCCGAGAAAAGTCTACGACCCCGGTCACCCGGACGCAGTCAAAACAGGCCCCGACGCCGGGTACGTTAGTTATCCCAATGTTTCTCCCGAAGTTGAAATGGTGGACATGATCGCCGCTACGCGCGCCTACCAGGCCAACGTCGCGGCATACGAAGCGGGAAAGAGCATCATCGCTTCGGCACTGAGACTCCTTGCCTGACTCAGAGGTAAACTGAAATGAATAACGCCGTCAATCCGATTACGCCGGGGCAGATCGCCAGGGCCGCTTCCACGCAGTCTTCGCAGGGCGCCTCCGGGCCGGATTTCAAGGACGTGCTTATCAAGTCCATCGGCGAGGTCAATGACCTCCAACTTGACGCCGAGCGCGCCATAAGTGATCTGGCCGTCGGCAAGACGGAAAACATAACCGAGGTCATGGCAGCCGTCCAGAAGGCCGACCTCGCTTTCAAGAATCTGATGGCTATTCGTAACAAGATCGTCGACGCCTACAGGGAGATTCAACAGTTGCGAATCTGATGTGAACTGGTGAGGGGAGAGGGGAAGAAATGGACTACATAAACAGGTTCTGGGCAAGGATCCGGGCTGTCCTTGTCGCCATGCCGCCCAGTCAGCGCGCAAGCATTGTCGCACTGCTGGCCGTTGTGGCGGTAAGCATTGTTCTGCTTGTCACCTGGGGCTCCAAGGTCGAGTACACGCCGGTCTTCACCGGGCTCACCGGTTCCGACATGGCCTCCGCCCAGACGGCGCTCAAGGACTCGCAGATCGACTACAAGTTTGCCGACGGCATGCTCCTCGTCAGACCCGCCGACAAGGACAAGGTCTTTATGGTCCTGAGCGAAAAGGACGGCCTCCCGGCCGACATGTCCCGGAAGTTCAGCCTCGAGGACCTCACAAAGCCCCGCGGTTTCTCGATGGAGACCGCCGAGGAACAGAGCCGCAAATTCAACATCGCCGTCCAGAACCGCATCGCCCTCTGGATACGCTCCATTCCCGAAGTGGCCAACGCCGACGTCCTGATTGCATCAGAGCGCGACGGCTTCTTCGGTCCGGAAAAGGCAACCGCCTCGGTTTACATCCAGCCGCGGACCTCCGACCCCATCGGCAAGAACAAACTCGGCGCCATTGCCAAACTCACCGCCTCCGCCGTCGGCCCCAAACTCTCTCCCAAGGACGTCGTCGTAACCAACCTCGTCACCGGCGAGTCATTTTCTCTTGCTGACGAAAACTCCGCGTTCGCGCGCGCCACCAACCAGATGGAGCTCCAGAGCGCCTGGGACGAACACTACTCCAAGGTAGTGGAGAAGTTCCTCTTCCACGCCCTCGGTCAGACGCACGCTCTCGTTCACACCACCGTCGATTCCACCACGCGCTCGCTCACCGAGACTACCTTCGAGGTGGTCCAGGAGCGCTCCAATACTTCCACCACGACCGGTCCCGCCCAACCCGCAGGCGATACTCTCACTCAGCCCAATGTCGCCGCGTCAGTCACCACCGCTCCGGCCGGCGCCGGCTCAAAATCCGAAACTGAAGAGACCGAAAAAACCCGCGCCCCCTCCAAGCAGCTTGCCACCGACACGCCTCCCGGTGAGGTCACGGGCATTTCGATTTCCGTTCTTGCCGACCTGGCCCGCGTGGAAGAATCCATCCGTGTAAAGGAGGCTCTCGCCGAAGACCAGACAGTCGACGCGGCCCGTCTGCAGAAAGAATACGAGTTCTGGGAGGACAAACTCAAAACCGGCCTCCCCGTTGACGCCGCCGCACAGATCACCAGCGTAAGGTTCAGCGCCGCGCCCTTCCAGAAGGCCGACTTCGCCGTCTCCGCCGCGGTTGCCCCTCCCGTATCATCGCGGATTCTTGATCTTCTCCTGGCCAACATGCATCGAATCGGCCTGGCCGTGTTGGCTCTCATGGCGCTGCTCATGATCAGGTCCATTGCCAAGAAGGCCGAGATTGAGGCCGAAGTGGTAAAGCCGGAAGAGAAACCCGAAGAGGAGATTTCACTGCCTGAACTCGAAATCGACATGGAGCAAAAGCGTGGCGCCAAGATGCGCGAGAGCATTGAGGAAATGGTCCGCACTGACCCGCAGACCGCAGTCAGCCTGATAAGGCGATGGATGGCGAGGGAGTCATAGTATGGCTTCACCCAAAAAAACCTCTGAACTGTCGGGCATGACCAAGGCCGCACTGCTTCTGGTCAGCCTGAATCAGGAGGTCGCGGCGAAGGTCCTTTCCCTCATGGACAAGGACGCCATAGAGAGCGTCTCCACTGCCATTGCCACCCTCGGAGCCATCCCCCCCGAGGAGCGAAGCGCCGTCGTCGAAGAGTTCTATCAGATGACCAAGGCCCGCAAGTACCTCGAACAGGGCGGCCTCGACTACGCCAGGGAGCTCCTCGAACAGTCGCTCTCCGCAGCTGACGCGGATGAAATCCTCAAGGCCGTTGAGCAGTCCATCCGCTCGACTCCTTTCTCTTTCCTCAAAAAGGCCGAGAGCGGGAACCTCCTCACTTTCATCCAGGATGAGCACCCTCAGACCATAGCCCTGGTCCTGGCCCACCTTGATGCCAAGCAGGGCGCCGACGTCCTCGCCGGGCTCGCCGCCGCCAAGCAGCTCGAAGTCGTCCGACGTATTGCCACCATGGAGCACACCAACCCCGAAATCGTCAAGGAAGTCGAAAAGGGCCTCGAAAGCCGACTTGCCGCCATCGTCGTTCAGAAATACGAGAAAACCGGGGGCGTCGACGCCGTAGCCGAAATGCTCAACCTCGCTGACCGCGCCACCGAAAAGACCATCCTCGAAGCGCTCGAAGAGGAAGACCCCGACCTCGTCGAAAATATCCGCCGCCTGATGTTTGTCTTCGAGGACATAATCCTCGTCAACGACAAGGGCATTCAGCAGGTCCTCAAGGAAATCGACAACGAGGTCCTCGCCCTTGCGCTCAAGACCGCCTCCGAGGAACTGCGCGACAAGATCTTCAGAAATATGTCCGAACGCGCCGCCGTCCTCATCAAAGAGGACATGGAGTACATGGGCCCCGTCAGACTCTCCGACGTGGAGGCCGCCCAACAGAAAATCGTCGACGTCGTCCGCCGCCTCGAAGAGGCCGGCGAAGTCATCATCCAGGGGCGCGGCGGGGGAGGGGAAGTAGTTGTCTAACGTCGTAAAATCAGACAAGGCGTACGAGTACCGGGCCGGGGCTATCTTCGACCTGGCCGACATCGAGGCCAAGGCTGCTTCCATCATCGCAGCCGCCAAAAGCCAAAGCGCCTCCATTCTTGCCGCCGCTCGCAAGGAGGCTGTCGATCTTCGCAAACGTGCCGCAGACGAAGGCCGTGCCGAGGGTATCGAGGCCGGCCGCATCGAAGGTGTAGAGCTTGGCCGCGCCGACGGGCGCGAGGCCGCCTTCGCCGAAACCTCAAAAGACTTTCAGGAGGCCGCCGCCTCGCTTGTCGCCGCCTGTGTGGACTTGGCCTCCCGAAAGGACAGCCTCTTCCTCCAGGCTGAGACCGACCTGCTCAAACTCTCGCTTCTCGCCGCTCGAAAGGTCGTGGCCCGCGAAATTGACGCCGATAAACACATCACCGCCGACAACCTGAAGCGCTGTCTGTCGCTGCTTTCCGAAAGGCGTAACCTCGTCGCCCGCGTCGCCCCCTCTGTGCTTGACGCAGTCACCGAGCGCCTGCCGGAGATAGCCGCCAAGGTCGGCGACCTTTCCTCCGTCACAGTAGTTGCCGACGAATCCATCGCCCCCGGCGGTTGCCTGGTCACGGGCCCTGCTGGATTGATTGACGCTACCATAGAATCCCAGTTCGATGAAATCGAACGCACACTTTTTGGTGAGCAACATGCTTAGTGGACTCTTTCAACAGGAAATGGCCGCGCTCGAAGACCACGACACCCTGGTTCTGAAGGGGCGAGTCGAGCGCGTTATTGGCCTGACTGCCGAACTATCTGACTTTCCTGCCCCTGTCGGAGCCGTCTGCCGCGTTGAGTCCGGACAGGCCGCCGGCATCGAGGGAGAGGTTGTAGGCGTCCGCGCCCACAAAGCCACCGTGATGCCCTATGGCGACACTCGCGGGCTGAAGTCCGGCGACTGGGTCCGCTGCACCGGCGCCGGTCAGACCGTCACCGCCAGCATGGACCTGCTCGGCCGCGTCATAGATGGAAGGGGTCGCCCTCGCGACGGTCGCGGCGGAATCCTCGGCGGCAAGAATGTTCCCATTCACCGTACCGCCCCCGACCCGCTCAAGCGTACGCGCATCCATCGACCCCTTGGTACCGGAGTCCGCGTCCTCGACGGATTTCTCACCATCGGCCGCGGCCAGAGGATGGGCATATTCTCAGGCGCAGGTGTCGGCAAATCGGTCCTGATGGGCATGATTGCCCGCTTTACCGACGCCGATGTAAATGTCATCGCACTTGTCGGCGAACGCGGCAGAGAAGTGCGCGACTTCATTGAGAAGGACCTCGGCGAAGACGGCCTCAAGAGAAGTGTTGTGGTTGTCGCCACCGGAGACGAGCCCGCCCTGATTCGCGTAAAGGCGGCCCTCGTCGCTACTACCATTGCCGAGTTCTTCCGCGACCAGGGACTCGACGTCCTGCTCATGATGGACTCCGTCACCAGGATGGCCATGGCCCTTCGTGAAATCGGCCTTTCCGCCGGCGAGCCCCCCGCGACAAAGGGCTATCCGCCAAGCGTTTTCGCTACGCTGCCGCGTGTCCTTGAGCGCTCCGGCTGCAGCGAGAACGGTTCAGTCACCGGCATATATACGGTCCTCGTCGAGGCCGACGACATGAACGAACCCATCGGCGACGCCTGCCGGGGTATTCTCGACGGGCACGTCTGGCTCTCGCGACAGCTGGCCGTCCGGAACCACTACCCGGCCGTCTCCACGCTCGAAAGCATTTCGAGAGTCATGGCCGACATCGCCGACGAAGCGCACATCGCCGCCGCCGGCCAGGTCAAATCCCTCATGGCCATCCACAAACAGTCCGAGGAGCTCATCAATATTGGCGCCTACGCTCGCGGCTCCAACCGTGACATTGACCTTGCCATCGAAATGGTGCCCGAGATCCTCCAGTTCTCTCAACAGAAAATGACCGAGCGCTCATCTTTTGAAGCCGCCCGCGACGGCCTCGTGTCGCTTGCCGCAAAGATCTCCTCCAGGCGTGACAAACCCCGCGTCGCTCAGTCGGAGGCTCGCTCATGAAGAGGTTCGTGTTCTCGCTCGCAAAGGTCCTCGAGTACCGCAAACAGCTCGAATCTGACCGGCAACTCGCCTTCAGCAAGGCGGCCGAGATTTTCCGTCGTCGCGAGGACCAGTTGCGCACCCTGGCGGCGGAACTCACCAGCTACCAGAACGCCATGGCCAAAATCGGCACCGGCAGGATCTCCGCGCGCGAGCTTGCCCTCTACCGTTCATATCTCACATATCTTGAAACCCAGGTCGGCCAGGCCGTCGTATGGCTTCAGGACTCCGGCCGCGACCTTGAGACTCGCCGACGCGAGCTTGCCGTCGCCTCTCAGGAAAAGCAGGTCCTGGAAAAGGTCAAGGACTCAAAACGCGCCGAGCACGACTATCAGCTTGCACGCCAGGAGACCGCCGACCTCGATGAAATAGGTTCGAATAACTACATAGCCGCGATGCCTGTTGCCGGGGCGGGGGACTCCGTGTGAAGAGTCTAATCACAAAACTCATTCAGACGCTCTTGCTCGTAGCGGCGATGATCCTTGCTTCCGAGATCATCCTCGCTGCCGTGCTCTATTTGAGCGGCACGGTGGATAGCCGCAAGGTCTCCGACATCGTAAAGGTCCTCCAGGGCGCACTTGCAAGCCCCGACAAAGCCCCTGTTGAGGAAACGCCGGTCGTCCTTTCTCCCATTGAGATCCGCTCTCAGGAAGAACTCGAAAATGCCGTCGCCGATTGGGAACGCGCGCGCATTGCTCAGGAAGATGCCCTTGCTTCCGAAAAAGAGGCGCTCCAGTCCATGGCCCGCGAACTCGAAGCCGTTCGCTCCGAGCTCGATGCCCGCGAAAAGGACGTCGAAAAACGCACCGCCGCCTTTGAAACGGCAAAGGCCGCCCAGGAGGCCGCAGCTCGCGACCAGGGTTTCCTCGATGCCGTAGCCACCTACAACGCCATGAAGCCGCGTGACGTCGCCGAGCTCCTATACGGCCTCGACGACACGACGACGGTTCGCTACCTGCGCGCCTTCAAGACCGACGTGCGCGCCGCGGTGCTTACCGAAATCAAGAAACTCGATGACCAGAACCAGCCGGGCAGGCCTGCGGACGTTCTTAACCGCGCCGCCCGTCTTCAGGAATTATTGAGTGGTGGTGAGGCCGTCACCACCGCCGCGGCCGCCGTGGTCGCCCAGTGAAGACTACTGCCCTCGGCCGGGCAAAAAGGGTATGAAAGGAGGTGAGAAATGACCCAGGTTCTAAGTGTTGATGTCGCCTCTTGTGGCGTTCGCGTCCCTTCTACGGGGCAGGCTGCTCCTGTGGTGCCGGACGTCTTTGCCGCCGCGCTTGAGCAGGCAGGCTTCGACCTTGACGCCGCGACCCCTCAGGCGCTCTTCCAGATGCCTGTGCTGGCCGCCGCCTCGGATGAAACGCTCGACGCGTGTGTCGCAGTGGCGCTCGAAAACCTCGCCGCGGGAAACATACCGCAGTCGGTTCTTGACGCGCTAACCGGGCAGTTGGTCGCCACAGATCAGGTTCCGGATGTGCCCGGGCAAGACGCGGACGACTTGTCAGAGCTCAGCGAACTCGTAGGTTTGCTCATGGCTGTCGCACCCGTCAGCGTCGAGGCGCCGGTAGTATCCGGAGACGCTCCCCAGCAGGATGCTCCCGGATCGACCACGCAGGGCATCGCAGACGTGACAGGCCAGTCTCAAGCGCCGACGGCTCCTGTGCCCCCGCTGCCGCAGGCTCCCGTAGCCGCGACGCCTGTCGAGGCTGTCGATCTGCCGCCCGCGTCGTCCGATGCGGTAGTGGCCGTCGGCCGCGAGGCCGCGCCGGCAACCACAGGCAAGTCTGAAATGCCGACGGATGCCCGGGAGTCGCGTGAGGCCAGTTCCCCAAAGCCGGCCTCTTCGGAGCAGGCCGTGACAAAGGTTCCAGACGCCGCTTCTTTGTCTACGGCGCCTGCCGCCACGGTTGCAGTCGCCTCGTCTTCAGCAGATGAAGTGTTTGTTGAAACCGTCAAGATTGCTCCCGCGGCGCCAGCGGCCATGTCTTCTGAGCGCGAGACACCCACGGAAAAGAGCGCCGAAGCAGGGCGCGCACAGGATGCGCCGCCTGCTTCACAGGCGCCGGCTACTTCGCCGGCAGCGGCTTCGGCCGAGGTCATAGTGGCCCCTGATGCGCTCGCGGAGCGACCCGAGGAAGTCCAGGCCGCCGTTGTCGACAGGGCTGTCGACTCGCCGCATCTTTCCGAGGCGCTTGCCGCCAAATCCTCCGCCGCTCCGGCCGATTCGCCTGCGCCGGCTGTCGGCGCGGACCAGGAGCGCATGATATCGCGGATAGCCGGTGCTATCGCCGCTGCGGAGCAGTCCGGCCGCTCGACGGTGCGTGTGCGGCTTTACCCGCCGGAGCTCGGTACCGTCCGTATCGAGGTCTCAAGCGTGCGCGGCGTGGTTACCGCTCGCATCGAGGCCTCTTCGCCGACGACACAGACTGCCCTGCAGTCTAACGTCGCCGTGTTGAGGTCCGATCTGCGCCAGGCCGGCATTGACATCCGTGGCATCGAAGTGCAGTACCGCAGTTCGGGCTTTTCCTTCGGTCCGCAACAGCACCAGCAGAGTCGTTCCGGACATGAGCCGCAAGGCCGCTTTGGCCGCGCATCCGGCGAGTTCCGTCAGACTGTTGAAACCGTTGAACCCCAGCCGGCCCTTGTTGCCGCTGGCGCCATTGACTTGCTTATATAGAAACTCCAAAGGAGGTGAGACTAAGTGGATATTACTTCGGTATTAGGTGCTTCCACAACGACAGGGGCCTCGGCCTCGACCGGGAAGACTGAACTCGGCTCCCAGGATTTCCTCAAGTTGATGATTGAGGAACTCGTCAACCAGGATCCCCTCGATCCCATGAGAAACGAGGAACTCCTCGCACAGGTGGCTCAGATACAGAACATGCAGACTCTCACCAATCTCGACAAGACTCTCAGCAAAATGACGTATCAGAACCAGATAGCCACCGCCGGCTCTCTCATCGGGACAAATGTCAAGGGAGTCTCCGACGCAGGCGCCAACGTAGAAGGTGTCGTCGTCAAGGTCACCGCTGGAAGCACAGCTGGTGTCAGACTCGTCACTGATCTCGGCGACTCGATACCCATAGCAAACGTGACTGGCATTGAGGAGGTCCTTCTCCAATGGTAACGCAGGTAAACGGCATAAATGCGCCCGTTAATCGACAGATCGCCGGCGGTCTTTCCAGCCGTCAGGCTCCCGTCGATTTTCGGAGTGTGTTGCAGGGGGCACTTCAGCCCCAGCAGTCCGTTCGCCTGAGCGCGCATGCCGGACAGCGCCTGCGCGAACGAAATATCGTCCTCGGCGACGCCGACATGCAGAGGATAAACCAGGCCGCTGAAAAGGTAGCTTCAAAAGGTGGCAGGGATGCCCTCGTCCTTATGGACAAGGTCGGCCTGATCCTCGACGTCGCCAGCCGAACCGTCGTAACCGCAATCGAGCCGCAAGCGATGCGGGACAACGTCTTCACAGACATTGACAGCGCAGTCTTTGCTTAACTTGGGCTGGTCCTCGTTTGAGGGGGCCCGGGGCTGAGCCGTGTTCTGGCCGGCCCGTGAATAAAGGAGGAACAGATGGGTGTTTCAACTAGTTTGTTCTCAGGTCTCTCCGGCCTTGTGGCGCACCAGCGCCGCATGGACGTGATCGGTAACAATATCGCCAACGTCAATACCACAGGCTTTCGCTCCTCAAGGGTGCTCTTCAGAACCGCTTTCGCCCAGACACTCTCCATCGGTACCGCCCCCACCGGCAACCTCGGCGGCGTAAACCCGATCCAGATCGGCCTCGGCGTCAGCGTCGGCACCACCAGCACCAACTTCGGCCAGGGCTCCATCGAAACCACGGGAGTACCCTCCGACCTGGCCGTATCCGGAAACGGCTTCTTCGTCGTCCGCGATGGAACCGGCCGCCCCTATTACACTCGCGACGGCTCGTTCAGCCTCGGCGCCGACCAGATACTGACCAACTCCAAGGGCATGATCGTCCAGGGATGGACCGCCAACGAGGACTTCGAAATCAGTCCCTCAGGCGCAACAGACGGAATCACCATTCCCCTTGGCTCCATGCGTCTGGCCAAGGCCACTCAAAATGTGTTCATGACCGGGAATCTCAACTCTTCAGGCGACGCTGGCACGCAGGGTTCGATCCTCGGATCCCAGGCCCTCATCGACAGTTCCACGGGGCTTGCGGCCACCGCAGGCACTCTCCTGACCAACCTCACCGATGCAGGCGGCGTCCCCTTCTATGCTTTGGACGACGTCATCACCCTCGATGCCGCCAAGGGTGGAAGGGACATCGAGCCTGCCACCTTCACGGTCGCCGCCGGCTCCACGCTCGGCGGAGCAGACCCGACCACGAGTTTGGCCGAATGGATTGAGGCCTCCCTCGGGATCAACACCTCGGCCGCCGTCCCCGGCGCTCCCGGCGTAACCCTTGACGCAGGCACCGGAGCACTCGCCATCGAGGGCAACTACGGCACCGCCAACGACATCACCGACCTCGTGCTTTCGTCCTCCGGCGCGATATCCAGGCCCTTTGACATGACCAAGTCTCAGAGTGCCGATGGCGAGAGCGGCTATACGCCTTTCGCCGTCTATGATTCGCTCGGAAACGAGGTCGAGGTCTCTGTCGCATTCGTCTGCGAGGATAAGGCTGACGGTGGCAACACATGGCGCTGGTATGCCGAATCGACCGGCGACTCCGACGTGTCGCGCGTTGTCGGCACCGGGACCATCACCTTCGACACCGAGGGCGCCCTCCAGAGCACCTCCGATGACCAGATCATAGTCGATCGCGCCGATACCGGTTCGGTCACGCCGATGGCCATCCGACCGGACTTCGCGCAGGTTACTCAGCTGGCTGCCAACGACTCCGAAGTCGCCCTCACGCTCCAGGACGGAGCCCCCGAAGGCACTCTCAATGAGTACGCCATCGGCGGTAACGGCATCGTTACGGGCATCTTCACAAACGGCCTCGTCGCCAACCTCGCACAGATTGCCCTGGCCAGTTTCTCAAACAACCAGGGCCTCTACGCCCTTGGCAACAACCTTTACAGCCCCGGCCCGAATGCCGGAACGCCCCAGATCGGCGCCCCCGGCTCCTTCGGATCCGGTACGCTTGTCTCGGGCGCCTTGGAACAGTCCAACGTCGACCTGGCCAACGAGTTCGTGAACCTGATCGTAACGCAGACCGGTTACACGGCCAATTCAAGGGTCATCTCGACGTCCAACGACATGCTCGTGGAACTGCTTAACACGATAAGGTAACTGTTGAACGGCTGCAGGGGGCGGCGTGAGCCGCCCCCAATGGCCGCTGTGAGGACCGATTGATAAAGTTGACGCGAATAAACGGAGAGGAGTTTATTCTGAACGCCGAGATGATCCAATATGTCGAGGCGCGCCCCGACACCATCGTTACGCTCTCCTCCAAGGAACGCGTCATTGTCCGTGAATCCGTCGACGAAGTTGTCCGGCGGATCATCGACTACGGAAGGGCCCTCAGGACGTTTCCACCCGACAGGATGTGATTTGGCCGTATAGACGGCGGAGCTTGAAATGGACCTTGCCACGCTTATCGGATTCGTGATGGGGATAGGGTTGCTCAGTTGGGCCATGTTCTCAAAGGAGCCCTTCAGCACCTTCGCGGACATACCTTCTGCTTCCATCGTCCTCGGCGGATGCTTCGCCTCTCTTTTGATCAGCTTCCCCCTCAAGAAAGTCTTGAACCTCATCCGCGTCACCAAGAACGCCTTTTTTGCCGAAACCCAGTCGGCCCAGCGCCTCATTGCTGACCTCGTGAAGTTCGCTGAAATAGCCCGCCGTGACGGCATCCTTTCCCTCGAAAGCATGACTGGCACCATTCAGGACAAGTTCATAGTCAAGGGCATCCAGATGGCCGTCGATGGCACCGACCCCGAACTCATCGAGCAGATACTCGAAGGCGAACTCGACTCCCTTGCCTCCCGTCACGCAGAGGGGCGTCTCCTCTTCGAGACCCTCGGAAAGTACGGCCCCGCCTTCGGGATGATCGGTACCGTCATCGGTCTCATCATCATGCTCAAGCACATGGAGGATGTCTCCAAGATCGGTTCCGGTATGGCCGTAGCCCTCATCACCACCCTCTACGGCGCGGTCACTGCAAACCTCATCTGCCTCCCCATCGCTGACAAACTTCGCCTTCGCAGCAAAGAGGAAATGCTGATGAAGCAGATCATCATAAAGGGCGTTATGTCCATTCAGTCCGGAGACAACCCCAGAATCGTTGAACAGAAACTCAAAACCTTCCTCCCGCCCACGTTCAGGGATATTGAGGAAAGCAAGGAAAAGTAGTGGCCAAGGCCCGACAGGAAGAAGCCCCACAGGGGGCGCCCGACTGGATAGTCACTTACGGTGACTTGATGAGCCTGCTGCTTACTTTCTTCATCATGATCGCGGCCATGAGCGAAGTAAAAGAGGAGAAATTCCACAAGGTGCTCGAAAGCATTAGAAATTACCTCGGCTATGAACAGGCCGATGCCCCGGAACCCGGTGAATCACCGGGCGGCTCCCTCTACGAGCTTATCCGCCGCATAGCCGTTGAAACGGGTGGTCCGCAGCACGAAGGCGCCCAGGTCAATTCCGTCCTCGGACAGAACCTCACCGTCCAGACCGTCGAGGAAGGATACAAGATCACCATTGGCGGCAAGGTCCTCTTTGACGAAGGATCCGCCCAGCTCAAAGTCAGTGCCTACGAACCGCTCGACAGACTCGTCTCCATCATCAAGGGGTACTACAACAAGCTGGAAATCCGCGGCCACACCGCCATCGAGCCGCTCCCCGCCGACAGCCCTTACAAGGATATGTTCGACCTTGCCTTCTACAGGGCCAAGGCCGTTGCCGAGTACCTGATTGCCCAGGATATTGACGCCCGGCGCCTGCGCATTCAGTCGGGAGGTCCATACGACCGCCCCGACTCCAACCTCTCATACGAAGGCCTCGCGGCAAACCGCCGCGTAGA
>CALMGO010000098.1 GCA_937863625.1 uncultured bacterium | reverse complement strand
CATTCCGCACGGAGCCCCCGCCGCGAGCGGGTATACCTGCCCCGGCAGGTGAACTTCGTAGCTTGTCCGCCGTAGGAGGGTTTATTCGCCTTTGGCGGACTTGTCCGCCGCAGGCGGGCCCCGATGGATTCGGGGCGAAGTAGGGTCTGCATTCCGCATTGTCTTTCCCCCTCCTCCACTTCCCATCTTCCCAAAGTCTCTTGCCAAACTGCCCGCACATCTGAAGATAATCCCCCTGAAGACACTGTCCGCCCATGACCGCCGTTTTGGAGACCGATTTCGTGCGCCACGCAAATCCTTTCCGGAGAGCCGGCCGCTGGTATAAGGTCAACCTTCACGCCCACACGACGACGTCCGACGGCACGATCTCGCTCGCGGACTGCATCGGCGGCTATCGAAAGGCAGGCTACTCCGCCCTTGCCATCACCGACCATGAGAGGACTAACGACGTCCGCGGCATGTCCACGAAAGACATGCTCGTCATAAGCGGCATGGAGTACCACCCGCCGTGCCCCGGCCGCCCCGCCGGATATCATCTCGTCGCGCTAAATGTCCCGCACGGCTTTGCCCTCGCCGACGGCGCCCCCGGTGACGCCATTGCCCGCATCGCCGCCGTCAAAAAGGCCGGCGGAGAGACTATTCTCGGGCACCCCTACTGGTGTGGACTGCGATACGAACAGATGGCCTGTCTCTCCGACGTCATCGCGCTTGAGATCTTTAACACCCAGGCCGACCGCATGGCCCGCGGCGAGAGTAGTGAAGCGTGGTCGCAGTTGCACGATGCCGGATGGTTCTTAAATGCCGTCGCTGTCGACGACACCCACGACCCCGAGGATATGTTCTGCGGATGGACCATGCTCAAAATGCGCCGCCTCTCCGTCGCTTCGGTTATCGACGCCGTACGCACCGGCAGCGGCTACAGTTCCAACGGGCCCGAGATTCACGACTTCACCGTCCGCCGCGGCGCCGTCGAGCTCCGCTGCTCCCCCGCCGCAGCCGTCTACCTCGTCTCCCAGAGCGGCAAAGGCGCGCGCATACTGCCCCTCCCCGGCAAGACCCTCCGTTCCATCGACTTTCCCATCCCCAAAACCTGGCGCTACGTCCGCGCCGTCGTCGTCGACCCGCGCGGCATGAAGGCATGGACCAACCCCCTCAGCCTCATGTAACCCCCGAAATCGCCCTGAGCTTTATCGATGCTTGCCTCACCTGCGCCGAGCCCCTAAATTAGGGACACAATACTTTCACCAAATGCCCAAATTCCGTAACCCCTTCGGCCATAATGACATGCATCCATCTTCAATAGTATTGTGTCCCTAATTTAGCCCCTGATCTATCCTCGCTAATAGATCAGGGTTTCTCTGAGAGTCTTCCGGGAATTCTCGCGAATTTCCAGAGCATTGCGGTAGTATGTACAGTCCGCGCCGGCTTTCGCGTGCATCCGCGTTGCGGGGGGCGTATACCTTGTCAAAGGAGCAAGCACAATGTCACTCCCTCAGAACATAGGCGACTATCTCAAATTCATAGCGACGGAAACCGCCCGCATGGCATGGCCGGGCAGCATGATGCGCGGCAGACACCAGATATTGAAGAAGGAGGCGAAGAAAAAGACCGAGACATTCTTCGCAGAAGAGTTCCCTATTCGCGCTCTCTGGGATAACCTCGCAGTAGTTGCTGACGACTATCGGAACTGGCACCGTAAGGTGTGTCGAGACCTCGCTCGATGGCTGGTCAAGCATAAGCGCATGGGCGCAGAGGGTAACATCCCCGAGGCCGTCGCCGCCAAGTTGCTTGATACATTCATGCACCAGTTGATGAAGACGGAGCGCTTCCGTGTCCTTTGGCCCGAGTTATACTTGCCTCTCGACAGGAGAGTATTTGCCGTCTTGCACAGCCCGGATATCGAGTTAGATGGCAAAGACCGCATAAATGAAATCCTGAGGAAATCGCCCTATTCAATCAGTCGCAAGGAGTACGAGACAGTCCAGGAATCGCTTCTATCTCTCCTTGCATTGCAGAAGTCTAAAACTTCGTTTCGACGCGAAGACCTTTGGACCTCACGAATCGAGTTGAACTGCCTGTGGCTGTAGCGGCCTGACCAACGGCCACCGAGTTTCACCGCCCGTCGACTTCCCGGATGCCTCGCGTGCGTATGGAATACTGGCATCCCATGTGTCTCCACTGCTATAATGCGCACCATGTCTCTGACCCCACCGCAGCCGGACGAGGCTCGGAGCGCCGATGGTGCCGTCAAGCCGTAGGACGACGACGGAGGTTGACATGACTGCGATGCTTTCTGAACAGGACAAGGTAGCGCTTAAACTCTACTGCAAAACTTGCGACGAGATTCTCGAAGCGCGTTTTGTGAAGGACATTCCGAAGCAAGACCACACCATTTGGTCCAAGATGCTTCCTGACGGCACGTACGAAGGAGGTGTTCCCGTCTACGACCGAGACGATTTTCGCTCATTCATGGCGGTTTTTCGCAAGCTCTGGCTCACAAATGAGCCGACCAACGTTTACAGAATCCTCAAGATTCTCAGCCGCTTTTCTCCGGACGAGGAACAACGCCAGCTCAAGATAATCAGACGCAACCTCCAGAGCATGGAGAAACACGGCATAGCGTTTGACTTGGGTAACGAACAAGCCAAGAACCTGTACTCGCCGCGTGATGTCTGTGACGTCGTACTCAACGCAGACCTCTTTCACTCAGACTTGGACAAGCAAAGAGCGTTCGAAAAACTGCAATCCTTCGGTTCCTTTTTTGAGGTCTCTCTCATAAAGTATGTTACCGCTTTCTGCCGGCAAGCAATTCAGGTCTCCGAAGTGGTGAAGCATCGGCGGTACTTTGACTGAGAATTGACAGTTACGCAGCACGGTAGTCTTCGCGGACGCCTTACTGAATTACCGCGCGTGACCATATTGACGCTTCATCGCTTTCGGGATAGTATTCCCGCCATGGCCACAATTGCAGGAGTAGCGTTGCCCGGATACCCTCACCACCCGAAGGGGCCCTGGAAGAAAGTATAATGTCTCCGAAATTACGAGATACTCCTACTGCCGGTAGAAATCCTTGTTTATCACTTTTGGCGTAATTGTGCCGAACTTGATGAGCCTGATGTGGGTGTTGCCGCCTGCGCTGTCAAAGATGCGCATGAGACTCCTGTTAGGCGTCTTAGAGAGAAGATACCTCCAGACAACGTCTCCACCGCGAGTGTCGATGAGGATGATTTCGAGGCTGGACTGCGCATCGCTGTTCTCGTAGAGCAGACTGAAGACGCCGTCGTAGTTGCGCGCGGCATCGGGCACGATGGGCATGGACACAGTGCCTGTGGTGTCAAATTCGGCATCATAGAGTATATCCGCCCTGGCAAGGTACGGAAGTTCCTTTCGCATGGTGGCCTCAGCTGCCCGGAGGATCTCGTTTGCGATATCGGGGCTGGCGGTCGAGGCAGGGCCGCATACAAATGCGACGCGGTTGTAGGCGCGCTTCTTGTCCTTGTTCAGCGTGCAGCCGACAGCGAGAATCACGACAGCGATACAGATGGTCATCCGCAGACACTTATCCACGATGCGTCCCCCTTGCTGGACTCGGGCCTTGGCAAATGGCAGGATTCTACGACACCCTAACGAATCATTCAAGCGCGTTCTGCCGAAGCGGCGATAACGGGGGACATCCACACCCCCGAACCTCAACCGCCCCCGCCAGGATTCTTCCTGTTCGATATTCCAATGAATATTTTCGCGCCTGCCCTGTCCCGACCTTTACCTCGCCTGCGGCGGGTGTCGGGATTCTCTACGCTTGGACTCCGAGCCTGTCGAGGGGCTGCGCCTCTGCGTGAGACCGCTTTTGCCTTGGCCTTTGCCTCTGTTTGTCTACTGTCCCGACCTTTACCTTGCCTTTGGCGAGTTTACCCGCCTGAGCGGAACGTCCCGACCTTCACCCGCCTGTGGAGGGAGTCGGGAGAGGGTGTCGGGACAGCTCCACTGTCACCTGTCCCGGCTCGTCGGGACTTTCTCGGCGCCGCCGCCTTGTCTTTGGCGGCGTTGCCGATATGATGACCGACATGACCCCAAAGCGTACCCGTTTCACAGTCACTGGCGCCGTTCAGGGCGTTGGCTTTCGCCCCTTTGTCTACCGGCTCGCCGTCCGCGAGGCCCTCGCCGGTTTTGTCTTAAACGACTCCCGAGGCGTCACCATCGAAGTCGAAGGCCCCCAAACCTCCCTCGACCGTTTCGCTGCCGCCCTTCGCGCCGAGTTGCCGCCTCTGGCCTCCATCCTCACTCTCCGCCGCGAAGATATCCCCGCAACCGGCGACACGCAGTTCAGCATACTCGAAAGCCGCCACCTCGCTTCCAAAAGCGCCCTCGTCACCGCCGACAGCGCCACCTGCGACGACTGCCTCGCCGAGATCCGCAACCCCGGCGACCGCCGCTACCGATACCCATTTACCAACTGCACCAACTGCGGCCCCCGTTACTCCATCATCCTGGACATCCCATACGACCGCCCGTACACCACCATGAACGCCTTCCAGATGTGCCCCTCATGCCAGGCCGAGTACGATAACCCCGCCTCCCGCAGATTCCACGCCCAGCCCAATGCCTGCCCCATTTGCGGCCCGCGCCTCACTCTGCTCGATGCCAGAGGTGGCCACATCAAAAGCCGCGACCCCGTTGCAGATACCATCGCCGCGCTTGCCGCTGGTAAGATTGTCGCCATCAAGGGGCTCGGCGGTTTTCACCTCGCCTGTGACGCCGGCAGCGAAGACGCAGTCTCGCTTCTCAGGCGGCGAAAGCACCGCGAACAAAAGGCCTTCGCCATAATGGTTCGCGACATTGACGCCGCCGCACGTGTCGCTCGTGTCACCCGCGCCGAGGCCAAAGTCCTCCTCTCTCCCGTGCGCCCGATTGTTCTCCTCAATAAGAAAAAACGCTCTGCTCTTGCCGCGTCCCTTGCGCCCCGTTCCAAATATTACGGCGTCATGCTTCCGTACACGCCGCTTCATCACCTCCTCATGGACGCTTCGTATCCCGCGCTTGTCATGACCTCCGGCAATATCTCCGAAGAGCCCATTGCTAAGGACAACGACGAAGCGGTCAATCGTCTCAGCGGTATCGCCGACCTCTTCCTTGTGCACGACCGCGACATACACGTGCGCGTTGAGGACTCTGTCGTTCGTGTTTTTAACGGCGCTCTCTACCCCGTACGCAGAAGTCGCGGCTGGGCTCCCGCCCCCGTTATCCTTCGCCGCGCTTCAAAGGCCGACATCCTCGCCGTCGGCGGCGAACTCAAAAACACCGTCACCCTCGTCAAGGGCCGCCGCGCCTACGTCAGCCAGCACATCGGCGACTTGAAGAACTCTCTCGCCGTCGACAACTTCCGCGACTCGATTGCCGCGCTCGGACGACTGATGGAGGTCAGCCCCTCTGTAGTCGCATGCGACATGCACCCGCAGTATGTCTCGACGAGACACGCCTTGTCGCTCGGCCTGCCGGTTGTAAGGGTTCAGCATCACCACGCGCATATTGCGTCTGTCTTGGCCGACCGCGGATATTCCAAGAGCGTCATCGGCCTCTCCTGCGATGGCACGGGTTACGGCGATGATAAGGCCGTCTGGGGCTGCGAGGTCTTTGAGACGTCTCTCTCTGATTACACACGCCTCGGCCATCTCGCGTATGTCCCGCTTCCCGGCGGCGACGCCGCGGTAAAGGACGCTGACCGTTCGGCGTACTCGCATCTCTTAAACGCGTTCGGCGACGATGACTCCATCCTGTCGCGCCTGCCGCTTTGGGCGCGCCTCGGCGATAAGAAAAGGCTTCTTCTCTCGCAGATGATTACTCGCAAGGTGAATTCCCCGCCGACATCAAGCCTCGGCCGTCTCTTTGACGCGGCGAGCTCCCTTGCCGGCGTCGCGCACAGCGCCACGTATGAGGGGCAGCCTGCTATTGAGTTTGAGGCGTGTGCGGCGCGCGGCGTGGACGAGGCCTATCCCTTTGCACTTGAGCCGGACGGCGAAAAGTTTATAATAGACCCAGCGCCGCTTATCCGCGCGCTTGCCACAGACGTCGTCAATGCGTTCAGTCCGGATGTGATCTCCGCGCGCTTTCACAATGCAGTTGCGGCTTTTCTCGCCGCTGCCGCCGTGAGGGCCCGCGAAATAACCGGCCTTGGCGTTGTCGCGCTCGGCGGAGGCGTCTTTCAAAACGATTATCTCCTGCGCCGCCTCGTCGCGGCGCTTCGCGCGTCTCGTTTCAGGGTCCTCGTTCACAGGCAGTTGCCGACAAATGACGGCGGCATCTCGCTCGGCCAGGCCGCAGTGGCCGCCGAAAGAGTCCGCCTCGGGCTTGTCCCTTTGGAGTAAGAAGATATGTGTCTTGCC
>CALMGO010000097.1 GCA_937863625.1 uncultured bacterium | reverse complement strand
CCGAGAGAAACGGAAACTCCGTTCTGAAGAGGCCGACTCCGTCGGCGTTGGCCTTGATGACCGCGCCGACCTCGCTGGCCTTTCCGATATTGGCCATGAGGTGCACGCGCTCGCCGTCTGTCGTAACGGCGGGAAGATTTGCGAGTTTGGCGAGCACTTTCTTGCGCGCGTCGGCTTTCTGCTTGAGAGTGCGGTAGTGTTCGAGAGTTTCCTTGGGCGGATTGACATAAACCAGGCCGGTGAAGCCGTCGACGATGATCATGTCGGAGGCGTCGAGCTTATGGACGAGGCCTGCGACGGCGCCGACGGCCGGGACCTCGAGCGACCGCGCGAGTATGGCGGCGTGGCTCGTGGGGCCGAGCGTTTCGGCGATAAAACCGAGGATTTTGGCGCGGTCTATGCGCACCGTGATCGCAGGCGACATGTCCTCGGCGACCACGACGACCTTTTCTTCGAGGTTCCACGTGGAGCCGGCGTGGTCGAGCATGAGATTGGCAAGTATCTGCCTGCCGACGTCGCGGATGTCGCTGGCTCGTTCCTTGAATACGGAATCGCTGACGGTGCCGAGGAGCTTGGTGAACTTGCCGATAGTCATCGACAGGGCGCTTTCGACGTTGTGTTTGTCCTCGAGGATGCTGCGCTCGACCTCCGCGTGAAGCGCCGGGTCGTCGAGCACGCTCATGTGCACGCGAAATATGTCGGCCTCGGACGGACCAAGGTCCTCCTCGATGCGCTGGATGAGCTTCTTGAGTTCGTCGCGGGTCTGGTTGACGGCGTGCTTGAAGCGCGCTATCTCCGCGTCGACGCGCGAAGGCGCAACATGATATTCCGGGATTTCCTCGGGACCTGTCTCCGTGAATACGGCGCCTTTGCCGATCGCGATTCCCGGAGAAATGGGAAAGCCCCTGTACTCCATCGACTCCGTCCGGTCTGTCTTGGCCAAAGTTGCACCCCTGGGCGTTTGGGGGCCGGAGAATCCCGACCTCGGTATCATATAGGCTTGCAAGGCGGCACTCAAGGGAGAAACGCCGCTGATTCTGAAATAAGCGCGGCCTTGCAGTCTCAAGCCGCCGGATTGACTGCCTTGCGCCCGGTTGCACTGGGTCGCAAACCACTATTAATCAATGGCTTATAACTATAAGACGCACGGGATAGCACGTCGGTGCGGTAAAATCCGAGGCTTATAAATAGAATATTACTCTATCGGTCAAATCGCAGCGCAACAAGTTGTCCCTACAGGAGATAAAGCGATAAGAGCGGGGATATCCAGGCATCTTGTAGAGGAGCGTGCTGCCGTGGAATCAAGGCTGATTCGTCGAGTAGGCGGCTGGGTGTTCCGGACGCCCCCGCTCAGCATTGTAAGAGCGTTATCGGGGGTCGTTTTGTTCCGAAATTCGCTTGTGGTTGCATCTATCAGCGAAGGTTCCGCCGCCACATGGCAGGCGGGTCTTGGCTCGCGGGCGCTGTGTTTTGTGCGGCACAGGCACGCGGACGCACGGAGGCATGGGGAGTTGACAAAAATCTGCGGCGCTGTATCATGTAGCGCCAGGCAAGATTGGGGAATAGTGCAACGGTAGCACGCCTGACTCTGGATCAGGTAATCATGGTTCGAATCCATGTTCCCCAGCCAAAGTAACCACGGCCTCCGGGTGATCTCGGAGGCCTTTTTTGTTCTGCGTGTGCGCCGGGCGGTTCTGCGCATCAGAGATTTCCTGCTGAAGGGAGGTCCGGGATGAACAAGTGTGGCATTTGCTTTGCGGCGGTGTTGGTGGTTGGAGCGCTCCTTGGCCATGCGTGCATGGCGGCGGCGCCTCTTGCCGGCGGCGAGAAGGTGGCTCTTGCGGCCCCGGCGCTCAAGGGGACGCTCTCCGTCGAGGAGGCGATAGCGGCCAGACGGTCGGTGAGGTCGCTTTCCGAGGAACCGCTCACGATGGAGCAGGTATCGCAACTGCTCTGGGCTGCGCAGGGGATAACTCAGAAGGAAAGAGGTCTGCGCGCGGCGCCGTCGGCGAGAGCCATCTATCCGCTCACGGTCTACGCTGTTATGAAGGACGCGGCATACAGGTATGTGCCGGCGGAGCACGCGCTCGAAAAGGTCAAAGACGGCGACCTGCGCGCGCAACTCAGCGGACAGCAGACTGTCACCACGGCGCCGCTCACGCTTGTGATAGCAGCCGATTACGCCAAGATGAGCGGCGCCGCAGCGCACACGTGGGCGGACTTTGAGGCGGGGTGCGCGGCGGAGAACGTCTTTCTCCAGGCAGTAGCGATGGGGCTGGGGTCGGTGCCGGTAGGGGGGATGGAGCCGGCGAAGGTGGCCGAGACGCTTGGCTGTCCGGCAGGCGAGACGGTCATAATCCTTATCCCTGTGGGGAAACCCGCCGCTTAGTATCGGCAAGAACAGAGACGACCACAGCCGCCGGATGACTTCCGGCGGCTTTTCTTTTGCGGCGTCGAGAGACGCTCAATCCGCGCAGCTGATGCTGAAATAATTTCACGAAGGACGAAAAGTCTGCGCTTGTTTGAGTTCTTTCTCGCGCGCTTGCGGCAGCCGCACGGCGGTTGATGCTTGGCCATAACCCCTTATTATCCCTCGCCTTGTAAATATCCCGCGCACTTCTACTGCACCGCCCGTACGCCTTTGGCACGGTTATTGCTCTACTCCGGACAGGAATTAGTGCCACCCTGCAAGGCAAGGAGGCAAACGGGTGATCAACGGATTGTACTTGAGTGCATCAGGGGCGCTTATGGAGAGCGCCAGGCACTCTGTCATAGCAAACAACCTCGCCAACGTGAACACGACCGGCTTCCGCAAGGACCTGGCCGTCGTAGAGGCGAGAAACGCCGAGGCCGTCGAGGACGGCCTTTTTGCTTATGCCACGCCGATGGACGCGATGGGCGGCGGCGCGCTCGTCAGCGAGACATACACAAACACGATGCAGGGCCCCATTCACGTCACCAATAACCCCTTTGATTTCGCCATCGAAGGCAAGGGGTTCTTTCCGGTTACCGACGGCGCCGGCGTCTCCTACACGCGGGCGGGGACATTCGTCCGCGACAAAGAGGGGCGACTGGCGATGCCGGACGGGATTCATTTCCTCGCAAGCGCTTCGGGCAACCCGGTAACGGTGCCTCTTGAAGGGGAGCTGAGCGTTGCGGGCGACGGGACGATAGCGGCGGACGGCTCGGCAGTCGGCAAGATTGACGTAGTGGCGTTTGCCAACGAGAGAGCGCTGCGAAAAATCGGCGCCAATCTGTACGCGAGCACCGGCGAGACGCCTGCGGTATACGCCGGGCGGATAGAGCAGGGAGCGCTTGAGATGTCGTCGGTCTCGCCGGCCGAGGAGCTCTCGAAGATGATTCTGGCAAGCCGCGGATATGAAATGAACATGCAATTCATTCGCATGCAGGACCAGACACTGGCGGATCTGGTGACACTGGCCCGCATGCCAATGTAAGGAGGAGTCATGGGTCTCACAGCACTGTTTTCAGCAGCGACCGGGATGCAGGCGCAGGACATCAACATTGATGTCATCTCCAACAACATCTCCAACGTCAATACGACGGCGTTCAAGAAGGTGCGCGCTAATTTTCAGGACCTTCTGTACCAGAGGCTGAACCCCTCCGGCGCGGTGGACGCAGAGAGCAACCGCGTGCCGTCGGAATCGATTGTGGGACTCGGCGTGCAACTGGTCAACACGCAGCGCGACTTTACCCAGGGGCGCCTCGAGGCGACGGGCCGCAACTTTGACGTGGCTATCGAGGGCAACGGGTTCTTTCAGATACAGCTTCCCGCGGGGGTTGCGCGCGGGGGGCTGGGATACACGCGCGACGGCAATCTCTACGTTGACGCGGACGGGCAGCTCGTTACGAGTCAGGGTTACAAGATACAGCCCAACATAACGCTTCCGACCGACTTCCTCCCGGATTCTGTGGACATCGGCCGCGACGGGACGGTCTCGGTCGGCACGCCGGGCGCGACTGCGCTGCAGCAGATAGGGCAGCTGGAACTGGCATATTTCACCAACAGCGAAGGCCTCCAGTCGATCGGGCAGAATCTTTACATTCAGACCGATGCCTCGGGCACGCCGATTACCGCCACTCCGGGAAGCGACGCGGTCGGGATGCTTAACCAGGGGCACCTGGAGAGCTCCAACGTGGAACTCGTGGAAGAACTCGTGAACATGATACGCGCGCAGAGGGCGTTTGAGTTTAACTCGCAGACGATCAAGACCGCCGATGAGATGCTCCAGACGGTCTCGACGCTGAGGAGGTAAAGCAGTGAGATTTCTTTCGACGGCGCTACTGGTGGTTGTGACTGCGGCGGCGGGACTTGCCGGCGCCACGGTGCGCATGTCAGAGAGCGCCGTTGTGGACGGCGCCAGGGTCACGCTCGGGGACGTCGCGGTCGTCGACACGATGAACGCAGCGGAGCGCGCGCGGCTTTCCGGCGTTGTTGTGGCATTTCTGGGAGCAGGCGAGACAAGCACGGTGGTGGACTCCGACGCTGTTCGCCAGGCGCTTTCGGGCGCAGGCGTCAATCTCGCATATGTGAATGTCGCCGGTGCGGCGAGCGTGGCTGTCAGCCGCGCAAACGGCGCATTGGCGACCGCCACGCTCGCGAAGACGCTTGAAGAGAGCCTTTCGCGGCTTTCGCCGGAGGGGCTTTTCTCATTGAGCGACATCTCGATGGATTTCCCGATGGACGGGCATTTCTCCCCGGTGGTGCTCGACGCGCGGCCGAAGGACCTCTCCGGCAGGGTCCGCTTTGACCTCGCTGATGCCTCCGCCCCCGATGAGGTAATCGGCCACGCATTCGCGACGGTCACACGCACCCGGCGCGTTGTCGTCGCAAAGCGAAGCATCATGACAGGACGCACTCTTTCCGCAGCGGACCTCGCGCTTGAGACGAGACCCGTCGCGCAGTGCGCCGGCGGCATTGACTCGATAGAGGACGCCGTCGGGCGAAGGACGCTTTCGACTTTTGAGCCGGAAAACGTTTTGCGCGAAGGACTCCTCGCAAGCGATGAGGTGGTAAGGCGCGGCGACGAGGTCCTTCTCGAGTATGTAAGCGAGACCATGACGGTCGCCGTCAGGACAAAGGCGCTTGAGAACGCGGCGGTAGGCGACGTCGCCAGACTCAAGCGCGACGGGGACCGAAGCGAATATCTCGGCAGAATAACTGGAGCGGGCAGGGCCGTTCCGGTCAGTGGAGGCGTGCAATGAAAAAGATACTTTCCGCCGCAGCGATTACGCTTTCGCTTCTGGCCGCCGCCGAGGCGCAGGTGAGTCTCTGGCAGGGCAAGACGGCCGCGACGGCCAGGCCCACAGTGACCGCAGCGGAGGTCAACCTCCTTCGCGAGGTCAAATCGCGCGATTTCCAGGTACATGACATCGTGTCCATCATCGTGAGTCTTTCGGCCGAGGCGTCCACCGAGGAACAGGCGGACTTTGAGAAGAAGTCCTCCAAGAACTCCATCGCCGTCAACCAGTACTTCAAACTCCAGCGCGACGGGACGCAGATCGATCTCAAGAGCGTCAGTCCCACGGACCTCGGCATGGACATGACCGCAGACAAGAAATTCGAGGGAGACGGGTCCACCGACCGCACTGATACGCTGCGCACGCGCGTGGCGGCGGAAATCATCGATATC
>CALMGO010000096.1 GCA_937863625.1 uncultured bacterium | reverse complement strand
TCCCCGGATATACTGCCCTGCGCATGGCTTTCTCCCGTTCACTTAGAACCGTCTTATCCCGCCCGCCCTGAGAGGATATATACTTATCCCTACGCTCGTATCGCCGCGCCCCTCATCATATCTCACGTCGAATTCCACCGCGAAATCATGCACATTCCGCCGGATTACAAACCGCTCGTCAAGCATCTCGTCGTTGTCAAAATCGTACTGTGCGAGTACTCCCGCTTCCCAGCGGTCGGTTATCTGATGTTCCACGCTCACGGTTACCACACTGCTCGATGCGTCGCGGATGTAACGGTTGCCAACCGCCATCGTCGTTCTCGGTGAATGGTCTGCCCTGAGCCACACGCCGGCCTTGTCAAATTTCCCGTCATACGTATTGTAATCCCCGTTGGTGACGATGCTCACGTCGTCGGTCAGGGCCGTTGCCGAGTCAAAGCGAACGTCCGACCATGCCTTGCCGCCGTTGTCCCTGTCAGCCTCGATGTAATAATCCGCCTCCACGTCGAATGTCACGAGATTTACAGTCCGCTCCGCGCCTTCTTCCGAAACGCCCGTCCGTTTTGTCTCTAACCTCTGCCTGAGCGCAAGCGTGGCCACCTTCGTTTCGACGACTGTCTCCACCTCGTCAAACTGCAGCAGTTCCGCGGGATTTCTCGTGGAGTTATGGATATCCTCGTACGTCACGTCAAAGTTCACCACGTGTCGAAGCCTGTTGATGTCGAGCATCCGGCTCGATACGTCGTACACCCGCCACAGAGCCGGCGCCGCCGCCTTCACCCCCCACGATCCGGCAAACCTGTCCGCCTGCCCCCCGTTTGCCCCGTCGCCCCAGTACGTCTCCCTTGCCGACGCGAAAGGCGTCACCGTAAACCCGGCAGCACTTTGGACCGGATATTCGAGCATATGCATCGTGTCAAATCTCTGCGTCTGGTACGCCTGCGCCGCAAGCATGCTGTCGCCGCGCCATCTCACGTTGTCCGCCGCCGTCCTTGACGAGTACAAAAGCGCTCCGCCGAAAAGCGGCTGCCCCACAAAGGCAAGACCCGCCTGCGGCAGGTACTCCGTCTGCGTCTGCCAGTCGTTAAGCCGCGCCCGATAGAGCCCGCTTGCCTGTGCGTGCTCCCAGTCCCGCCGCGCGAATATGTACGTCTCCTGCTCCTTGTCTTCCTTGTTCTCCCGCTCATAATATTCTTCCAAAAACCCGCCGTCGCTTATGTGTGACAGTTCCGTATCAATGGTGTAGTCTTCATACTCCACCCGCTGCTGCCACTTCGTGCGCCCCCTGTCTTCCCCCGGCGGGACAAACCCGTCGCTGTCAGTCCCGCGGTCCCTGATGTAGTAGCTTTCCAACTGCCCCCTTACATCCGACGTCCGGTAATCAAACTCCAGGCCTACGGCCGTGCCCCTCTTGCTTCTGTAGTCGAAAAGCCCCCTGAGTTCCGACCATTCGCTCATCCTGGCCGCCCACGAATCGCTCCTCCTGCCTCCCATAAAATCGTAGAGATTCCAGGTTGTATAAACATAGTTGCCGAACGTGTCCGAATTGCCCCCCGCCAGGCGTCTCAGCGGCGTGTATATGTCCTTTATGTCCCGCGAAAATAACGGCCATGCCAGCACCGGCACCTCCCCCACGTAAAACTTGTTTCCTCGCGAAGTGACAAGTGCGCTGTTGCCTTCCGGGTTCTTTATCGGTATCACCGTTGCGCTCTTTGCCGCGAGACGATAGTGCGGCCTGCCGAATTCGCACGTCGTCACGTATGCGTTATCCGCGCGGAACACTGTCCCTGCAAACACCCGTATCTTCTGAGCGCGCACGATGAGCGGCAGCTCCTCCCCCGCAAGTGTCGCAAATAGCGCCGCATCCACAAGTATCGCTCCGTTGCTCGCCGAGTCGAAATATACCCTCTCGGCCTCGAGTCTCCCGCCCGGCGTCACAAACGTGACGTCGTCCTCTGCGTACACTTCTATCTGGTTCGAATCGTTTACCGTCGTTTCACGCACCACCATGTTCCCTGCGCGCACGCTGTACTCGACAAAGCTCAGTTCAATGCCCCCGGTCACAAAATATTCCGTGACATTATCCTGCTTGCGAGTGTCCATGTTGTAACCGTCGCCGTCGATCCCCCGCCACCCGATAGCGGTTCTCTCTCTAAGTGTTGCCGGAAGCGACAGTACGCCCGCCGTGCCTCTCGCCGTGGACGGCTCTTCTTCCTGTGGTTCTTGAGGAGTCCGGCCGGCCGGCTCGACAGGGGAGGGGGGTGTTATTTCCTGAGAGGTTTCGTCTTCACCAAGAGCCGTGCGCGCCCGCGCTACTATCTCTGCATCCGCAGGTTTGCCGTATGCCGAAAGTCCGCTGTCGTCTACCGACAGCGCACCCGTAGTTCGCACCTTTGCTATGGAGCCTGCGCCCCCGCTCTCGACATACGAAACGAGTTCTATCTTTCCGTCGGCTCGAGCAGACGCCTCGTCAAACCACACCACCATCGCTTCGCCTGAGAGCGTCCCTCCCGGCCCTGCGATTTTCGCATCCCCTCGCACAAGAAACACCCTGACCCCGTCTTCTTTCCACGTGAGGATT
>CALMGO010000095.1 GCA_937863625.1 uncultured bacterium | reverse complement strand
GTGTCCAGCTCGCGTTTGACGCGCTCTGTGTGGATACTGGCGGCGAGTAATATCGCTCAAGTGCCGCAAGCCCCGCGACCTTGGCCGGGTTATAAAGACTTCTTGCATAAGGGTAAAACTTCAGAAATCCGGTCGAGAGCCTCGTCGCAAGTGCATGTTTGTCTCTTGGGCACCCTTCGCCGGCGAGCTTGTAGTATACGAAGGCCGGCCAGCGCGCAATTGCCTCTACAAGCCGCTCCCCTGCCCTTCCACCGCGCCGCGCGCCATGCCGAGCCTCGTACATGAGTCCGGCGTGGCTGCGGTACTTTTCAACCGCGCCGATAACCGCGAGATTGTCGAGAGCGTTCTTAATGCCTCCCTTGCGACCCCTGTATCCCCGACGCCACATCGCCTTCCATGCCGAAACATGGTCCATCGGCCCCTCTACGAGCATGTCCAAAACCTCCTCGAGCAGTTCCGGACGTGAAGGGGCAAATCCGCGAAGAGAGTCCTCCACCGTCCACGCCGTTACGAGGTCAATTGCAGGCCCGCATGGCATTCGTCGCACCGGCGTGGCAAGTGAGATGTCACATGGACTTGCCGGCAGACGCCTGACCCACCTCTCAAGCTCCGCCGGCAACATGACGAAACCATCGTGCTCTGTTCCCGCGTTGCGGAGCCTGCAGCCGTCAAGCCTCGCGCCCGACACCGCTGCAAGTGAGTCGCCCGCCTGGACGACAGGGTCCAGGGCCGCTGTCAGAAGCCCCCTGCCCCACCGATCGAGCCGCCGCCTCATCCCAGCCCATGAAAGAAGCACCTTCTCTATCGACAATCTTGCCCGCAAGATGTCTTGCGAAAACCCGTTCCGGCTCGATATGACTATCCCGGACGCTCCCGCCTGCGCCGCCAGAATCGGCCGCGAGGCTATCCCCGGCGTGGAAAGTCCGACCGCATGATTATAAAATTTGGCCTCAAGCACGAGTTGCGAACCATCCCTGCGCGCAAAGAGCCCGTCAAACTGCGCCCACCGAGCACCTGCTATCCGCGTGTAGAAAGGCGTCGCAATATGCCTGAGACCGCTGAAGTCGCACAGGTAGCGCGAACTCAAAAGCTCATAAGCCTCTCCGGCCGCCGCGGCGCTGTCCGGCATCAGTATGGAGGGCGCTCTTTTGTGTATGCCAAACCGATCCTCCCGCGCAGGCTTCGTTTTCTTGTGGCCGTATTCACACCTTGCCTCGTCACCGACGGATTGTGATGTCTTCTTCATGTCGCACATTTTACCCGCCCCAACGACAAATCCCGGTTTGTCACTCTTCTCATTCTGCGGTGGCAATTAACGCGCATTGTGGTAAAATGTGGTTTTCGCCTCACCAGACAGCAAGGAATCCACCATGCCGGACATACTCGACGACCTCACCGATGCGCAAAAGCAGGCGGTCTCTCACATTAACGGCCCTCTTTTGGTGATCGCAGGCCCAGGCAGCGGAAAGACACGCGTGATTACCAGGCGTATTGCGTATCTTCTCTACTGTGGTATCCGCCCCTGGAATATCCTCGCCATAACGTTTACCAACAAGGCGGCCGCCGAAATGCGCCGCCGCGTTGAATCGCTCGTGACCGAAAAGGGCGTCTGGCTCTCCACCTTCCACGCATACTGTGCCCGTGTTCTGCGGGAGTTCGCGCCGAGGCTCGGTTTTGGCAAGGACTTCACTATCTACGACGCTTCCGATTCCATACGGCTTATACAACAAATTATGAAGGAAAAGGAGATACCGACTGACAACGTCAAACCGCGCGCCGTGCAGTCCATTATAAGTGTCGCGAAGGGAGACTTTCGAACTCCAGATGAGTTTGCTGCCGAGGCTACCGACTTCATGAGCCGAACCGCCGCGGGAGTGTACACTGCTTACCAGGAGGCGCTTCGATCTGCAAATGCCATGGACTTTGACGACCTCCTCATGAAGACGGCTCAACTCTTGCGGGATGACGCCGAGACCCTTGAGAAACTGCGTCAACGTCACCAGTTCATCCTCGTAGACGAGTTTCAGGACACAAGCCGCAGCCAGTACATGATCGTTGGCCTGCTCGCCGCCTCCCACCGCAATATCTGCGTAACAGGTGACCCCGATCAGTCGATTTATGGCTGGCGTGGCGCCGATATTTCGAACATCCTCGAGTTTGAAAGCGATTATCCGGAGGCAAAGGTCGTTTATCTCGACCTCAACTACCGCTCTACGCGGACAATCCTCGACGCCGCAAACGGACTTGTCTCCAAAAATGAACTCCGCAAAGAGCGCACCCTTTCGACTGACAATCCCGTCGGAGACAAAATCCGCATGTCCTTCTGTGAGGACAACCGCGACGAGGCAGCACAGATTACTCGAACCGTTCGCGAACTTCTCGACCAGGGTACCGCCGCCCGTGAGATTGCGATATTTTACCGGGTAAATGCACTCTCCCGCGGGATAGAGGAGAAGTTCATCGAATCCGGCCTCCCATACCAGATTATCGGTGGCACGGAGTTTTATGGCAGGCGCGAGGTCAAGGACATCTTGGCGTACCTGAGGGTAGCGGTAAACCCAAGTGACGAAACGAGTCTACTGCGCGTCATAAATGCTCCTCCTCGCGGCCTCGGCCCTAAAGCTGTGGAAACAATCCTTACCTTCGCCAAGGAAACAAAGACAACCGCTTTCGAGTCCCTCGCCTCCCAGCAGGTGCTTGATCAGCTCCCGCCGCGCGGGGCCGCGGGCGCCAGGGCCTTGCACGCGCTTGTTTCGAGTATCGCCCGGGTTGCCACCGGGAACGCCGCCGACCGCGTCCGTATGGCCGTATCCCGGAGCGGTTACACAGACGCGCTCAAATCCACCGGACGGGGCGAGGATAAAGACCGCGTTGCCAACCTCGACGAACTCATTAACGCCGCCGTTCTTTTCGACCAGGAATCCCCCGACGCCGCCCTGGCGGGTTTTCTTGAGCAGTCCGCCCTTGCCTCGGACATTGACACATGGCACGACAAGGACGACCGCGTGAACCTGATGACCATGCACGCCGCCAAGGGGCTCGAATTCGACGCTGTGCTCATTGCCGGTCTTGATGAAGGCATACTACCCCACAGCGCGTCGGCCCATACCCAGGCGCAGTTGGAAGAGGAAAGAAGGATATTCTTCGTGGCGATGACCCGCGCCAGAAAACAGCTCTTTCTCTATCATAGCGAAAGCCGCCTCCTTAACGGGACCTGGTTTAATAACAATCCCAGCCGCTTCCTGCGCGAAATCCCCCCCCTGCTCATCGAAGAGCAGGGGGCGCCCCATGCCTTTGCGCCCGCCGGCCACCCGTCCGCGCCCTTCCGCGCGGCACGTCCGCCGCGGACGTCCGTTTCTTTTGTCCCTGAGGGCCGGCCGGGCGTTCCCGCCGTCGGTACGCGCGTCAGGCACATGGAGTTTGGAGCCGGTACCATAAGGTCTGTCGCCCCGCAGGGGCAATGGCACAAGATGACCGTGCAGTTTCCAATTTACGGTGAGAAGAAACTCATTTTCGAAAAGGCCCGTCTTGAGATACTCTGAAACGCCGAGATACTCGATGCGCCGGGAGTCATAATGAGTATTGGCAATCCATCCGTACAAATCGCTTTGTCACTTGAAGCGCTGGGTCCACTTCCCGCGAGAGACGCCATTACTCGGGCCGGACATGCCGGCTACTGCGCCATTGCTATTCCGGCCCTTCGGCGGGATTTCTCGCCTGAGTCCCTCGGCCGAAGCGGCACGAGAGACCTTGCCGCCTTCCTTGGCAAGAACAATCTGGCCGTCTCCTGGCTCTCTGCAGGGGCCAGGGGGCGCTTTGCCGTCTCTTCCATGCTCGAAGAGGACATTGCGAAGGTGCTGTCCATCATACAACTCTCCGGCGTGCTGCGCGCGGCTTGTGTCTCGGTGAATCTCGGCATGGTCGGCTCAGTGGATTCTCTGCCCGCCGAAAACGTTCGCCAGGCCCTTCGCGCACTCGCCGACGAGGCGGACCGCCTCGGAGTCACGATAGCCCTTTCTGCCTCAAGCGGCGAGATAGGTATAGTTGATGGGCTTCTCGCTGGGTTCCCTGATGCCCCTCTCGGACGGCTTCTTGACCCCGCACGGGCCCTTTTTGCCGGCTCTGACCCGGTCGACGAGACGCTCCGCGCCGGAAGAGTCGTAGCTGTCAGGGCGAGCGATTCATCTGCTGAACAGGCCGACCTTGCCCCCGGCGAAGGTCGCGTCACCTGGAGGGATTTGCTTGCGGCGCTGGCCGCTCGTGACTATTATGGTTACCTCACAGTGGACTTCGCGCCGGGGGGCGATTGTGTCCGCCGCGCCGCGACGGCCCGGAGTGTCCTGTTCAATGTCGCAGGCCGATAGGGGCGAACAATGCTTCTTGTAATCGACAACTATGACTCGTTCACGTACAACCTCGTTCAGGAACTCGGCGAAATGGGCGCCGATATCGAGGTCCTACGCAATGACAAGACTTCGATAGCCGAGATTGAGAAGATCCGCCCGGACCGGATAATCATTTCCCCCGGCCCGTGCACGCCGCTTGAAGCAGGGATCTCCAACGACGTAATAAAATCCTTCATTGGGAAAATCCCCATACTTGGCGTGTGTCTGGGCCACCAGTGCATCGGCCACGTCCTCGGCGGCATCGTCGAAAGGGCTCCGCACGTGATGCACGGCAAGACGAGCCTCATCTACCACGACTCCAAGGGGCTCTATCACGGCATCTCAAACCCGTTTGTCGCGACGCGCTACCACAGCCTTATCGTGCGCCGTTCGAGTCTGCCCGATTGCCTGGAACTCTCGTCGTGGACCGAGGACGGTGAAGTGATGGGGGTCAGGCACAAGGAGTATGCCCTCGAGGGCGTACAGTTCCACCCGGAAAGTTTCCTCACCGCCGAAGGCCCGAGGCTCCTGCGCAATTTCCTCGAAGGGCTTTTCGAAAAGGTTGGCGCGTAACAGCGTCCCCTGCTCAGGAGTCCTTTTTCGCGTATAAGGCCAGAAGGCGCTTCACCAATCGCCCCGGGTCGCCGTCAAACACCACTTTGCTTCGTGTCTTCTTCTTTATCGACTTGAGCAGCTCCGGTATCACCTCGGCGATCCCGCCGCTGCCTTCCAGCACCCCTATGACTTTTCCCTCGTCATAGGCGATTGCAAATTCCCCGAGCGTCCCGCTGCGCCCGCCGATGATAATCACGATATCGCATGTCCGTACTGCGGTCACTTCGCGTCCCATCAGGCCCGCGCCCGTGAAAATGAGCGCATCAATCGCCTCCACCGGTGAGCCGTAGCGTTTCACGTGTTCGTCCAGGTCGCGCGCAGGGCTGATTCCAAGCGTAAACCCGCCCGCCGCCTTCGCGCCGAGCGTTGCTTCCTGCGGAAGCCCGGGGCAGCCTCCCGTCACCACCACGCATCCGCGTTTCCCCAGGTGTGTGCCCAGTTCCCTCGCCTTGCTCTTGA
>CALMGO010000094.1 GCA_937863625.1 uncultured bacterium | reverse complement strand
CAGATCTCGTCTCTGGTCATTAGCGGCGTGTCCGCCGCCGTCATGGTCGGCGCAGTCGATGCCGAGGGGCGCCTTGTTGTCCTGGGCAACACCTACGGCGCCATCTCATGGGCCGACAGCGTCTTGAGTGACTTGCGCGCTGAGTTGGAGAATGCCGACTCCGATGACGCAAGGAAACTCGCCGGCCGGAATATCGATAGCGCAAATAGCGACCTCGACAACGCCCTCACCGTCGAGGCTGAGCGCCGCCTCTTCCCCTCCGGATTTGACGGCTTCGGCCGCCGCATCGCGCCCCGCCGCTATTCCCAGGAGGAGAATAACGCCATCGCCGCAGAGCGCGCCCGCCTTCGCGATATCTTCGACCGATCAGGCCGCGACGGCTTTACCCCGAGCCGCCCGCGAGGCCTGCCCTGGCCCGGCGAAGGCCTATGGCCCTCCGGGGCCCGCGCCCCCCTTATGTCCTCGGCCTTCGCCATCATACTCTCGCTCGTCTTCATGTCGCTTGTCGCAGGCAACCTCGGCATGGCCAACCGCGACCTCGGCAAGGCCGAATGGGATATGGTCTGGCTCTTCACTTTCCCCGTCCCCCCGAAAAGCCTTTTTCTCGCGCGCTTGCTCGACTATGCCGTCGTTAACCCCATGGCGTGGCTCGTGAATTTCTTCCTTATATTCACCGCCGTTTTCTCCATCACACTCTCCTGGACGGCCGTCCCGGTCGCTTTACTCTGCGCCGCCTGTCTCAACCTCATGAACGCTTCTGTCGTCGTCCTCTCAGAGGTGTTCCTCCGCCGCTACCTTTCTTTGCGCCGCGCCAAGACGGTTCAGTCGGTCGCGACTGTCTTGAGTATCCTCGCGCTCTTCGCCGTCATGGGCGCCGGGTTCACTCCCGCAATCGCGTCCTATCTCGTCCGTGTCGCTTCGTCCGTCGGCGCTGTTGCGATGTGGCTCCCCTGGTCTCTCCCTGCCGTCCTCACCCTCGGTGGCGTCGCTCCCATCGTCGCGATCTCGCTCCTTGTCGTTCTGGCGCTCGTCCTCCCCTTTGCCTCCGCCTCCGCAGCCGCGGCCCTCGTCGCCCCCGGCCTTCTTCGCGAGACCAATGTCTACACCGGCGCGAAAACCGCCTCCCCCCGCCCCGCTTCGCGCTCGCCGTTCACCGGCATCATCGGCAAAGACCTCCGCCTCCTCATGCGCGACCGCGCCCTCATGACGAGAGTCCTCGTCCTGCCGATTCTTGTCGCAGGCTTCCAACTCGTCGTCAATCCCCGCCTCCTCGCTGCCGGCGCATCGAGCCCCACCAAGGCCGTGGCCCTCGTCTTCGGCCTCGCCGCCTTTGTCCTCGTCTCCGGCGGCCTCACCGCCCTCGTCTACGAATCCAAGCCCCTCTGGCTTTTATACACCTTCCCTCAGTCCCTCGCCGGCATCCTCGCCCGCAAAGCCCTCCTCTGGTGGGGCATCGCCACCATCTACGCCTCGCTCTTCCTCGCCGGCGTATACTTCAAGGCGTCTTTTGAACTGGCGGTCTTTCTCCCCTCTGCACTTTTCTGTCTCGCGGGTATTCTGCCTTTTTCTTTTATCGCCGTGGCCCTCGGCGCGATGGGCACCGACCCCTCCGCCACGGACGAGCAGACGAGAATCTCGATGTGGATGGTCTATCTCTGCATGATTATGGCGGGGTTCTACATGCCGGTGATATTTGCAAATGCGCTCTGGCTGCGTCTGCCGCTTTTCGCCGCGTACTGCCTGGTTGCGCTTCTTGTCTGGTCTATGGCCGCCGCGCGCCTGCCCCGTCTTCTCGACCCCTCATAGACGCGTCCAAACCCTCATGCAAATTTCTTAAGCGCCACAAACGTTATCCCGTATGGCGCGAGCGTAAACTCCTCGCTCCACTTCCGCGCGTCCTCGATGTCTCCGTGCGATACGAGCCTTAGTCTGTCGTTCTCGTCGCTACTTGCCGTCTCCGCGTCAAAGTCCCTCCTGTAATACCTCCACTTCTTCCCCGAAAGGTTCGCCACCTCCAGTTGCACATCGACGCTCCCTCCCTTTTCCCCCGGCCAGTTCCAGAGCGCCAGGTGTATCACCTCCCAGTCCGCGTCCCACGCCGCAAGCCCCCGCACCCTCTCGTCGCCGCTTTCCACGCCAAGCCTCGCCCCTGTTATGCGGCTCAGCGTCTTAAACACGAAGTACGACGGCCTCATGTGCCCCTGGTAATCAAACAACCCGTGAAATTGCGGCATCACGTTCCACCAGTACGACATGAACCGGTTGCCCTCGACCGACATGAACTCGCCGAATTTTTCCCTCGACACGTGATAGTCCCGCACGTGGTAATAGCACGACAGGTCCACACCCGCTTCGAGCATCTCGCGTGTCGCCTCAAAGATAAAGCAAGGTTGAAACTGATGCTCCGTGCTCTCCCATCCTAACGAGATATTCCATTCGTCGATTACCGTCTCGCAGGATAGCCCCGGATGCTCCGCCAAAAGCCCCCTGACATACCGCGTCTCATCGGCGAATACTTTCGGCTCATCCGTGTAGTGGTGCCACGATACAAAGTCGAGCGGCGTTCCTCTCTCGCTGCAGTGCGCCAGTAGCGCCGGCAGGAGCGGACTCTTCACATACGCAAGCGCCGGCCCCCCGACCTTCGCCTTCGCGTCGCCGCGCTTTATCGCCCGAGCCGTGTGCTCGTAATACGTGCAGTAGTCCTCCGGCGTAAACCTCCCGGGGCACCCGCCCGATTCGCCTATGTCCGGCTCGTTAAAGACCTCCCAATACTCTATCCCGTATCCCAGTTCCCCGTTGTAGTGCTCCACCATCCGCGTGATAAGCGCCTCCCACTCCTCGTAATTCGTCGGATGCACCTTGTCCTGGTCTATCTCGGGATAAAGCGCCTTCGGTTTGGTGCAGATTGACATGAGCGGCTTTGCGCCCGTCTTGATGATGCTTGCCACGGCCCGGTCGAGTTTCGACCAGTCATATTCGCCGTGCGCCGGATACACGTCGTAGTATTCCTGCAGAAAGAGGCGTATTACCTTGGGCTTGAGCCATTTGAGCTGCTCGACATGGGGCCCGATGATGTCGTCGCTCGACAGCCCCCCTTGCCCCAGCGAATACCGTTCAAGTCCTATTACGCCCCCCGGCGCCCCCGCGTCTATCCTCACAACCGCTTTCTTCTTCCCTGCCATCGTTTCTTCTCCTGTCGGCATACGCCTGTCCTGACAGGAGTGCACACTAATCGCCGCCCGAGGATTGTCAATAAAAGAAGACGGCGGAGTCTCTCAACTCCGCCGCCTTCTCGCGTCTTACGCCGCTATTTCGAACGGCGCCGGCGTCTCCAGCCCAGTTGTGTTTCCCGGGTGTTTCTCATGATGGCTTCGTGGTTGCGTGTTCAGGCTGGAGAGCCGAGCCGGTTAAATACAGCCTCTTAAGGACTTAGACAGTCTGGACTGCGCGTATGTTTCAGGTGTGGCGCGTTTCTTGCGACGAAATCAAAAAAAAGGCCCCGGCAGGCCGCCGGGGCCGTCATTTCCCCCCGCGCGCTGGTCAGGTCGCGCGCGGGCTCACATATTATGGTGACCCCAAGGGGATTCGAACCCCTGTTGCAGGAATGAAAATCCTGTGTCCTGACCGGGCTAGACGATGGGGCCACCCTTTACTCTCGTTGTCAAACTCACGAAATCTTACTTTCCGAATGCATTCCTGTCAAGATGGGCTTCTGCGCTGAGGACTGCGCCGGAGGGCTCCACGTAATGAAAAAAAGTGAGGGCAGTGGGGCTCGAACCCACGACCTACGACTTAAAAGGCCGTTGCTCTACCAACTGAGCTATGCCCTCACGATTTCGCAAAATTATAGTCCTCGCGCCCCCGCCTGTCAACGCCATCTGTCACGCCGCGCCCGTACAGGTTGACTTGTGTGCCTCTATATAATAGAATTTCGCCTCATTCACAAAGGACTCTTTAATGCGCTTTATAACGCTCAGCCGGGAAACATGGCGAAAGGTATTCATCGCAGGCGGCCTGCTTGTCACCGCCTTCGGCTTCTTTTGCCTCACCGAATATCCCCAGATGCTCATCATCAAGTACCTCTCCCAGGATGAGATTCTAAACATCGAAACAATGGCCGCCATCATCCTCGTCGGAGTCTTTTCCATCATATTCGGCGCCGGCATCTTCTCAATTTCCACCTTCTGGCCCGGCCTCCTCTACCGTGCGGCCGACCTTCCACGCCCGGAGCTCCTTTACGGCGTGTCGCTCTTCGCCACCAATATCATGGTCTTCTTCGGACTCGCCCTCGGCATCCAGAACCTGACCGCCTACATAAAAACGCTTGTCATCGTCTTCGCCGGCACGCTCCTCTTTCTCATAGAACGCCGCCTCGGCCCCCGCATAGCCTCCCTCTATTCGCTCGTATTCAACCGCGGCGTTTCCTTCATCGGCTATCTTTTCGCCGGGACGTTCTTCTTCACGATGCGCTTTCCCTTCGACACATGGAACCGGTTCCTCTTCAGTCGCGATTACCCGATGTTTCAGTACACCGCCCTTCTCGACCTCCACACCGCCCGCGCCGGAGACCTTTACGCATGGGAGAGCGCCTTCTCCTGCGGCTACCCGGCTTTCTTGAACTTGCGAAGCATCCTCATCCCATACCTGCCTTTTTCGTTTCTCCCCCCGGCGCTCGGCTTTCACCTGATGATCTACACCACCTACGTCGCCGTCCCCTTTCTCGTGTACTTTCTCGCCCGACAGTTTTCCGAAGACCGCGATATGGCCATCCTCTCCGGATGGGCCGCCGTCGGCGCCATGACCGGCTACATGTGGCACATACTCCACTGGGGCATGATGCCCACTTTCGAGTCGCTTCCCTTTCTCATCCTCGCAACCGCCTTCTTCGTCCGCGCACTCAAAGGGTCTTCATGGGGCCTCTTTTGCTCAGCCTTTTTCTGGGCTCCTGTCGCCTTTATCCACTTCGGTCACTTCGCCCACCTCGGGATCATCCTCTTTATCGTCGCGGTGACCTGGGTTGTCCTCGACCGCTCCCTGCGCAGCATTCTCCAACTGACCAAAACCGGCGTCCTCACCGCCCTTCTCGCCATGCCTTACCTCTTCCGCTTCATGCATTACCGAAACCACGTCATCCTCACCAACATGTTCTCCTACCCCGACGAAACACTCTCCGGAATGGTCCGTGAGTTCCTGATCATCGTCGCCCGCTTCATCCCCACCCTCATCTGGCACTGGACCGCGGTCTTTAAGGCCCGCGAGTTTCCCGACTACGCCTACTTCAGCCTCGCGACCATATTCTTCTTTGTCGTAGTCTATCTCTTCGCCTCGGGAGACCGCGACAAACGCTCCGTCGCCTCGCTCTACGTCGGGGCCCTTGCCGTCGCCGCGTTATCCTTTGTCCCCAAATTCCAGCTCTCCTTCCAGCGCATGCTCTATATGATCCCGCCCATCATGGCCCTCCCGCTCGGATTCTGGATGGGACAGGCCCGAAAGCGCGGACACCTCACCCCGTTCTACGTGCTCATCGTCCTGCTCGTCTTCTACAACCGCCCCTGGTGGGATGGCAAGACGCCTATCCCCACCATCGCTGAGCGCGCGGCCTTTGACTCCGCCGTCGTCGAAAAGATCAAGACTCTTCCCGGTAACTATATCCTCTACGAAGATTCCGCCAGCCTCACCCCGTACGCCGACGCCGTAAGGACTTTTGAAGGCATCCCCGAAAAATACGACGTCCACTCCGAGAGTTTCGTCCGCCTCGAAACCGGCAAGCGCTTCTTTTCACATCCCGGTTACAACCCCCACCCCTACTACGACCTGCGATGGTCCTATATCGCCACCGGCACGTACCTCGGCCGGGACCTCGACGAATACGAGCCCGCCTTTTTCAAGGAGCTCTTTCGCAAATGGGGAGTGGAGTATCTCGTTCTCTGGACCCGTCAGGCAAACGCATTCTTCGGCTCGGACCCGTCTTTCGAAAAGGTCTTCAAAGGCGAGCAGTACACGATCTATCGCTTCAAAGACGCCGACCCCAGGGAAGTCGTCGTCCCCGACGGCATCGGCCACGTCTCATATCCGGACCCGTTTACCGCCGTCGTCACTATCCATGAAGCCGCACCTGGCGCTCTCGTCACTCTGCGCGCCAACTACTTTCCCGAGATGACCGCCTCCTGCGCCGGCGCTCCCGTCCCCCTTGAGGATAACGACGGACAGTTCGCCTTCGCCGCCCCCTCCGCAGATTGCGCCGTCACGCTTTCCTTCCCCCGCCGGCGCTGGCTTTTCATCTTCCCCGCCCTCGCCTTCGCCGCCGGGCTTGTCTTAAGCAGACGCCGGCTCTTGTAGCGCAACCGTAAGGGGAAATGGAAACGGAATAGCCGCAGATGTATGTCACGCCTGGCCTGTATTCTCGGTAAGTCGGGCGAAGGATGGCCGCCCTGCCGTGCGGATTGGTTCTATCTTGCTTTGCTTCCGGAGTGCTTATCGTCTATAGAGGCTCAACACCTCGTCACCACTTCACGTCCCCTGCCGCACCCTCCAGCGCCAGT
>CALMGO010000093.1 GCA_937863625.1 uncultured bacterium | reverse complement strand
TGAGGAAAGGGTTTACGTTACTTGAGATGCTGGTAGCATTGACACTGATGGCGATATTGGCGACGGCGCTTTACGTGAGCCTTCACGTGGGGTTCAGGGCGCGCAGGAGCGCAGAGGCATCGCTTGAGCCGGTGCGGTCTGCGACTCTTGCGATGGACCTTGTGCGCCGGGACTTCGCATCGACGCTGCCGCCGACGGGGATACTGGCGGGAGTCTTCATGGGCGTGGATGAAAAGACAGGGGGGAATTGGGACGCCGATACGGTGGATTTCTACGCTGCGGTCGACGACACGACCGGCGGCGGGAAAGGTATTTCAAAGGTGGAGTTCGCCCTGGGCGAAGAGGAGAACGGGACGGACACGCTCCTCCTGAGAAGAGTGACGTCGAACCTTCTCGCACCTGAAGTTCCCGACCCTGTTACGGAGACGCTGTGCCTGAACGTACTTTCGTTTAACGTAAGGTACTATGACGGTACGGAGTGGCTGGAGAGTTGGGACTCGAGCACGACGGATAACACATTGCCGGTGGCGCTTGAGGTGACGCTTGTACTCCGCACAGCAGATGGCGGGGAAAGCGGCTATACGGCAAGGCGAATATTCTTGCTGCCATGTGGGCAAGTGACCCCGGACGAGGCCGCGGCAGGCGCGGCATAGGAGGCATGCACCCTGATATGTGCGCGTTCAACGTGGAGTCGGCAAGGAGCACGCGGCACGGCCCTCATCGTGACGATGTGGATCGTGCTGGCGCTGGCGGGGCTGGTGCTTGTTTTCGCACAGGCGATGAGGGTGGAGTTGGCGGCGACTGCCAACGAGGTGGCCGGGATACAGGCGGAGTACGTGGCGCAAGGTGCGCTCGCGTATGTGCTTAGTCGAGTAGACGGCACCGATGGGAGTTACCAGGCGGATAGCGAATGCACCTTTGAGGCGGTGGCGGCGGGGGACGGGTTTTTCTGGGTGCTTTGTCCCCGGATGGACGACGACGCTGCATATTCATTCGGGATAAGGGACGAGGCGGGGCGCATTAACGTGAACACTGCGACGCAGGAGATGCTGGTCAAACTGCCGGGAATGACGGCCGAGGCCGCAGCGGCAATCGTGGACTGGCGCGATGAGGACGAAGCCGTGTCGACCGGCGGCGCCGAGAGCGAATATTATCTTCTCCTGCCCGACCCCTACTATTGCAAGAACGCGTTTTTCGAGACGCTGGAAGAACTGCTCCTCGTAAAGGGGATATCGCGGGAGATGCTCTACGGAGAAGACCTCAACCGCAACGGCGTGCTGGACTTCAATGAGAACGACGCCGACGAAAGCGAGCCGGCCGACAACCGGGACGGACATCTTGCCAGGGGGCTTGCCGACTACGTGACGGTTTACAGCAGGGAGAACAACCTGGACTCGCAGGGTGAGGCGCGCATCAACGTCAATGACGGCAATGCCGGAGGGCTTTCGGACGTCCTGCGCGGCGCCGTGAGTACGAACAGATATTTCGGCATAATGGACAGGGTGCGCTCGGGAAGGCCGTTTCGCAACGTGCTTGACTTCTACTACCGCACGGGTCTGACGACGGATGAATTCGCGCAAGTGGCGGATGCGCTCACCACAAGGCGCAGCGAGACCGTGGCCGGACTGGTGAATGTGGCGACCGCGCCTCGGGAAGTACTCTTGTGTCTTCCCGGGCTCGAGGAAAGCGACGTCGACGCGCTTGTGGAGAAGAGGCAGGCAAGCGATACGGACACGAGCAACATTGCATGGGTGGCGGAGGTTCTGGACAGAGACAAGGGCGCAGAAGTCGGCGACTTTGTAACTGCAAGGTCTTACCAGTTTTCCGCTGACATCGTGGCGGTAAGCGCGAACGGCAGGGCCTTTCGCCGGTACCTGGCCGAAATAGACGCGCTCTCAAGTCCTGCGAGAGTCACGCGCTGGCAGGACCTGACAGCGCTGGGGTGGCCCTTGGATGAGAGTATTCTTAACAGTATTCGCGCAGGCGAAACGCCTGAGGCAACTCAGAATTTGTCGACTGGAGGCGCCTAAGTGATAGGACTTCGACAGGGACCGGTTTTGGGACTTGCGATAGAAGCGCGGCGTATCATTGCGGCGCAGGCGAATCTCAAAGCTCACAAGTGGGCGGTCACGCGCACGGCGGAGTTTATCTTCCCTGATGGCATAGGGTTCGAGGACGCCGAGAGGCTTGGAAAGGCACTGAGGGAGTTTCTCAAGGAAAACGGATTCGAGGCGCGAGACGCAGTCGCCGGGATTCCGGCGAACTGGGTGTTTTCAACGGGGAAGCATTTTCCGCCCGCGTCCCATACGGCCTTGGCGGGGATGGTGAGAGTCGAGGCGGAGAGGCGTTTTGCCGCGGAACTGGACCAACTGGCCCTTGACTACGCCAACGGGGCAAACGGATCCGGTGGGATGGTTTTCATAACTGCGATGCCTCGGCGGAAACTCGACCAGGTGGAGGCAATGCTGGCCGTAGCGGGGCTTAAATGCAGGGCTGTCACCGTTACGGGCACGGCGCTTGCCGCGCGCGTTGCAAAAGGCGCGCCCTCTATGACGATGCTCATGCTGAGGTCTGGATACGCCGAATCGGTGACTGCTGCTGACGGAAGGATTATCGATGTCAAACACATCGCGTCAGGCAGTGGGGCCGGCCGGGCCGACGGACTGAGGGCAGTGCTTTTGCGTCTACTCGCGACGGCAGGGGGCGCGGACGACTGGGGGGCCTTGTTCGTATGGGATGAGACCGGCGCCCACGGTGAGGCGGCGGATATCGGCGCCGAACTGGGAAGCCCGGTAAGACAAGTAACCGCCGACCAATTGGGCATCGAGTCGGCCGCCGGAGAGACTGGAGTCGCAAGTGCGCACTATGTCGCGGCGGTGCTGGCGTTTTGCGGCGCGCGCAGAGAGGCGCTGCCGGTGGATTTCCTCCATTCGCGTCTTGCCCGGCGCAACAAGCGGCCCGTCGGGCGCAAAATCGGCTGGGGCGTTGCGGTCGCCGGAGCGCTGGTGCTGGCGTTACTGATGATGCTTTCGCAGTGGCGGCAGGAGGAGCGCGACCTTCAGGCTCTTGAAGGCCAGTTGTCCGCGATGAGCGGTGATATAAAGGCGGCGCGCAGCGTGGTGGATACGGTAACGCTGGCGCGCGGTTGGACTGACGCCAGACCCCGGTTTCTCGAGGCGCTTCTCGCCTTGACGCAGGCCTTCCCTGCCGACGGCGCCATCTATGTGACAAACCTTGCCGTCAGGCAGGACATGCGAGTGTTGATATCGGGGAAATCCAGCGACGAACGCAAGGTGCTCGAAGCTCTTGACGGAATACGCAGCAGCGGCGCGGTTGACGCCGTTAAGCTTCTCTACCTGCGCGAGGCAGGCGGCGGGAGCAGGGAAGTAGCGTTTTCCATGACCTTTGACTTTACAGGCAGGGAGTAGACGGTGGTACTGTCCAAACGAGAACGCCTGATAGCGATGGCGACTTTACTGACTATCGCGATACTGCTGGCCGACCGCTTTGTGTTGACACCGATAGAGACGCGCCGGCAGGCGATGGACCTCAACATGCAGAAAGCCGTGAGCGGGCTTCGTAGCGCGAGAACCCTCTTCTCGCAGAAGAAAGAACTTCTGCCTGTATGGCAGGGCATGATCGAGTCGGGCCTTACCGGAGGAGTCTCAGAGGCCGAAAGCCAGGTGCTCCACGCGGTTCGCAACTGGAGCCAGGAGTCGGGGCTCGTGCTCGTGTCGCTGCGCCCCGAGAGTGTGACGGACGTCGGCGAGTTGGAGGAACTGAGTTTCCAGGCGTCCGGGACAGGCTCGATGGCGGCGGTCGTAGGCTTTCTGTGGCGGCTCGAAGACTCCGCGCTCCCTATAAAGGTGACCGAGATGCAACTGGGAAGCCGCAAAGAGGGGACCGACGACCTTTCACTGCAGATTCGCATATCGTCGGTGTGCAGAACCGGGGAGACGGCGGCCGCCGCTCCCACCCCTGCGGTTGTCACCACGGAAGAGGAGGAGGGGCTGTGAGAAAATGCAGCATAGCGGCGATAGTGGTGTTGATGCTTTGCATGTGCGGCTCGTCCGGCGCAGGCGAAGCGCCGCAGTCCTCCTGGGACAGATATAAGACAATCGTGGATAAGAACGTATTCTCACGAAACCGCGGCCCGCGCATGCGGCGCGAGATGCCGGTTGTGACGGAGGAATACCGCCCGGAAAGAAATATCAAATTGACAGGTATCGTGCAGCAGGACGGGGAGTATATCGCGTTTCTCGAGGACACGCGCGCGCAGAAGACGACCCGTGTGCGTGCCGGGGAGAGCGTCCTGAGCGGGCGCGTCAAGTCGATCGAACTCGACAAAATAGAATACGAAGCGGGCGACGCTACGACTGTGGTCACCATCGGAGAGCGTCTTGACAGCAGCACGGCCGCAGTGAGCGCAGGTGGCGATACCGCCACCGCCGCAGCGCCGGCAACCGAAACAGTGACGCAGGAGGCGGCCCCGAGTGGCTCCACGGCGGGCCTTGAAGGGGCGGCTGCCATCATGGAGCGCCTTCGCCAGCGGCGCCAGAAGGAGTTGGGCCAATGAGCGGATACGATCTCGTCAACCAATCACTTAGAAGAAAGGTCCTTCAGATGAAACGCTCCTGGGGAATTTCATGTGTCCTTCTAATTGCTCTTTGCATGGCGGCAGCGGCGCAGGAATTAGGCGTGACCGATAGTGCTCTCCCGGCGGCTGCGGCGCAGGAGGTGAAAGCACCTGAGCCTGCCGCCCCGGCGGCGTCCCCCGCGGCGATAGTCCTTAATTTCCAGGACGCCTCGCTTGATGCGGTGCTTGACTATTTGAGCGAGACTGCCGGGTTCATCGTCATCAAAGACTCATACGTGGAAGGCCGCATCAGCATCATAAGCAGGCAGCCGATGACGCCCGAGGAGGCGGTGGGGCTCCTAAACTCGGTGCTCAAGGACAAGGGCTACATGGCCCTGCAGATGGGCAGGACCTTGAAAGTCATGCCTCTCAGCGCCGCAAAGACCGCAAACGTGCCCGTGCACACCGGCAGCAACCCCGACGACATAGAGCCCAGTGATACCCTCGTCACGCAGGTCATACCGCTGAGTTTTGTCGATGCAGTGCGTCTCAAGGCGGACATAGCGACCCTCATACCGAGTTATGCGGATCTCTCGGCCAATGAAAGCAGCAATGCGCTCATCCTGACCGACACTCAGGCCAACGTGAAGCGGCTTGTGGAGATCGTGCAGGCGCTCGATACGCGTTTGGCGACGATTCTTGAAGTGAAAGTCTTTCAACTGCAATATGCCGACGCGACAAACGCAGCCAGCCTCATAAACGAAGTGTTTGACGTGGAGACGGCCGCGACGCAGTCCTCAAGACGCAACCGCGGGAATGGGCCTCAGGCGTTTTTCAGGGGGCCCGGCGGAGGCGGCGGTGACGCTTCGTCAAGCGGCGGTGGAACAGGCGTCTCGCAAAAGGTGACCGCATCCGCCGACTCGCGAACCAATACCGTCGTCGTAAGCGCTCCCGGCGACGTGCTGAAGGTCATCGAGGGGGTCATCAGGGAGCTTGACGCCAACCCCACGTCCGACCAGGCGGTGATGAGTTACCGGCTCAAGAATGCCAAGGCCGCCAACCTCGCGACAGTGCTTAATAACCTCTTCAGCGACACACAGTCAAGTCAAAGCGGCCGCGGGACTCAGAGGACGTCCTCGCGCGGCGGGCAGGGCGGCAGTGCGGCCGCG
>CALMGO010000092.1 GCA_937863625.1 uncultured bacterium | reverse complement strand
GCCGCAACCGCTACAGCAGCCCCTCTGTCCTCGCGTGGCCGAACATGAGGTTCATATTTTCGACTGCCTGCCCTGCCGCGCCCTTGATGAGGTTGTCGATGACCGAGGACACGATGACAAACTCGTCCGTCACCGTCCAGGCCAGGTCGCAGAAGTTTGTCCCGGTCACATCCTTGGTTCGGCCAAACACCCCGTGGCGCAAGCGGATAAACGGCTCATCTTTGTAGTACTTTTGGTATGCGTTTGTGATGCTATCGTCGTCCACCCCCGCCGAGGGGGGTAAATACAGTGAGCTTTCTATGCCTCTATCCATGGGTATAAGGTGCGGCACAAATGTTACTTTTGTGCTTCTCTGTGAGACGGTGGCCAACACCTGCTCCATCTCCGGCGTGTGCTGGTGAACGCCGACCTTGTACGCAGCAACAGATTCGTTGGCCTCGGGGAAATGCGTCGTTTCGGTAAGTTTTTTGCCTGCGCCGGTGACACCGGATTTGCTGTCGGCGACAAAGGACGACGACACAAGTCCTTCCTTGATAAGCGGATACGCCGCGAGAATCACGCTCGTCGGATAACACCCGGGGTTGGCCACGAGGTCCGCCTTGGCGATTTCCTCGGCGAAAATCTCCGGCAGCCCGTAAACAGCCCTTTTGCGGTTGGCCTTGTCCGTATGCTCGTGTTTGTACCACTTTGTGTAAAGTGCGGGGTCTTTCAGCCGATAATCAGCCGATAAATCGATAACTTTAACCCCTTTTTCCAAAAGTGTCGGCACGAACTCCATCGCCGCCGTGTGCGGAACGCCGAGAAAACAAACGTCCGCGCGTTTTGCAATTTTCTCCATATCCAAAGGCTCGACAATCATATCCGTCATGCCCAAAAGTGACGGATGGACGTCGCAAATCCTTGGCCTGTCTTCACTTCGGCTGCCGAGATAGACGACCTCGGCGTGCGGGTGCCGCAGAAGGATTTTCATAAGATCGGCGCCGTTATAGCCGGTCGCGCCGATAAGGGCAACTTTTGTCGTCATGGCCGTCAGACCCTCCAGAAATTACGCAAAATCCGCCGTGATTTTACCAACTTTCCGCTTTCATTCCATAGCAATTTGTGCATGCGGCGGCAACGCCCGCCTTGCGTTTTCGGTTGCCGGGAGCGGCGGCGGGCGGTATGATTTGGCCTTTTATGGAAAGCGGGGGGCGGCAGGAAGCCCCTGCTGCGGGAACAGGCGGCAACCGCGGGAGAAGAAGATGAAATTTGTGAAAATGCAGGGGGCGGGCAACGATTATGTCTACGTTGACTGTCTCGAAGAGGAAATGCCAAATCCGAACGAAGTGGCTCGCAGGATAAGCGACAGGCATTACGGCGTCGGCAGCGACGGCCTGATTATTATATGCCCGTCGGAGAGGGCGGATTTTCGGATGAGGATGTTTAATCCCGACGGGTCGGAATCGCAGATGTGCGGCAACGGGATACGATGTTTCGCGAAGTTCGTGTACGACCGCGCCCTCACGAAAAAAGACGTCATTCGCGTGGAGACTCTCGCGGGGATACTCAAGCTCGACCTCTTCGTCGAAGGCGGCCTCGTCAACAAAGTCCGCGTCAATATGGGCAGGCCTCGCCTCCAGCGAAACGAGATACCGATGAAGGGGCCCGAGGGGCGCGTGATAAATGAGGCGTTTGAAGTCGACGGCGAGACATACTACATAACCGCCGTGTCGATGGGCAACCCGCACGTGGTGATCTTTGTCGATGACACGGAGAAGGCGCCAGTCGGCACGCTCGGGCCGCGAATCGAAAACCACAACGCATTTCCGCAGCGGACGAACGTGCACTTTGTCCAGGTCATCTCGCGGCGCGAGGCCAGGCAACGCACGTGGGAACGCGGGACAGGCGAGACGCTGGCATGCGGAACGGGGGCATCGGCGACACTGGTGGCGGGATGCCTCAACGAGAAACTCGACGCCGAGGCGACGATACACGTTCTCGGCGGCGCGCTCGAACTCGCGTGGGCCGACGACGAAAGCGTATATCTTACGGGGCCTGCGGTCACGGTGTTTGAAGGCGAGTGGTTCGACCCCGAGGAGTAACGGATGGCGGTAGAGTCTCTGTCGGCAAGGATGAAGTACAGCCTGGTCGGCGTCGCGGGAAAAGCATTTATCAATACGCTGGCGGCTTTCTGCGACGGGGAACTGGAGAACCGCGAAATCGCCCACCGCATTCGCGCTGAAGGACGGCAAATCATTTACGCGTTCTGGCACGGGCGGCTCATGGTGCCGCTCTGGACTCATCGCAACAGCAACATCGGCATCCTCATCAGCCGGAGCAGCGACGGAGAATACGTCGCGCGAGTCGCGGATAAAATGGGGTTTCATGTCATACGCGGTTCATCCACAAGGGGCGCGGCGGAGAGCTTTAGCCTGCTTCACGAGGCGCTGTCCGACGGTTACGACGTGGCAATCACTCCAGACGGGCCAACTGGCCCGAAGTACGAAGTCAAAAAAGGCATCGTGTATCTCGCTCGCGCGTCAGGCGCAGTAATCCTGCCGGTGGGGATGGCAGTCGACAGGTATAAGCAACTGAGGAGTTGGGATGAATTTCGCGTGATAATGCCGGGGGCATACGTGCTGGCGAAATACGGGGAGCCTATCGGCGT
>CALMGO010000091.1 GCA_937863625.1 uncultured bacterium | reverse complement strand
GGCTTCTCGACATGTTGAGATATCTTCTTAAACCTGCAGAATAATTTTATTAAATTTTGGCAAAAGTCCTCTTGAAACTCTATTCTCCTTCTGTTATAGTGAGCGCAACCCATACCACGGTTTTTCCCCGTTTTAGTTGTTGCTCCGTCCCCGTATCTCAGTCTCATCTATCTTCAAGTTTCTCCAGTTGAAAAGCGGCAATTAGTATCAGGCGTCGGTTACGCATATGTAATTGGCGCGAACATCTCTGTACGGTCGACTGGCTACTTCAAATAATCCGTGCCCGACTGGACATACTGTAAGCGACTCAAAAACATATACTTGCGCATGGTCTCGTCCCCGGACCCTGCTGTGGCACAGTCTTTGCCCAAATTCTCCACGAACCAGCTATCCAGTTGTCACATGCAAAGGGACACCGAGTGAGCAACGACAGGCGGGCAATCATGCAGAGAAAATTCATCGCGCTTTTCCTGATTATTCTTGCCATATCCGCTCTATCTTCCGGCATGGCGCAAGCGGAGACGGCGGTAGTCATCTTCAGCAAGAACACGGCCCTGGTGGACGACCTGAGATATCAGGTAAGCGATACCGAGCCGGTCCGGCATGATATTTTTGATTTGAACGACGCGGGGGACACTTATAATCTGTACATCAACAGCAGCCCGACGCCCGCGCAAACGCTCGTCGTTGACCAGAACAAGCATATCGGTTTCACCACCGCCGGCGGAGGGAGTTTTCATGTGTGCAAGGGGGACCCCACGCATGATATCTCGATCACTTCGCCGCCACAGGGTTCTCCCAATCCTGTTCGCTCGGGCGGTTCGGTCAATTGCAGCGTAACGGCGGTCGACACGTTTGGCCACACACTTGAATACGAATGGCATGCAAGCGCCGGCTCGTTCAGTAACCCCGCTCTTCGAAATCCCGTCTGGTACGCCCCCACGAACACCTCCGGCTCGACAAGGCAGTACGAGATCAGCGTCATAGTCTCTTGTTCGGAAGGATTATGGACCGGTGGCTCCTACTATCAAAACGTGCTCACGAATCAGGCGCCGGTGGCTGACGCGGGCAGTAATCGCACTGTCTCCAGTTCAACCCTTGTTACTCTCGACGGGTGCGACAGCTACGACCCCGATAGCGGGCCGTCCCCTCTCACGTACGAGTGGCGCCAGACTGGCGGAACCAACACGGCTACACTTTCAGGAAGCTCGACCTGTAGCCCGACATTTACTTCGCCCGCAAGCGACGATGCCTTGACTTTCACATTAACTGTCAGAGACGGGGCCGCCGCGGCGTCGGATACGGTGACGATTACCGTTGATGCGCCGACTCCGGATGTCGTGACGATCACCACGCCTCCGGCGGGCAACCCGAATCCGGTCGCCTCGGGTGGGAACGCGCAGTGCAGCGTGACGGCGCAGGATTCGCTCGGGCATACGCTCTCCTACGAGTGGAGCGCGAGCGGCGGCAGCTTCAATAATCGGTATCTTCGCAACCCCGTCTGGCACGCGCCGACGAATACCTCCGGCTCGACGCAAAGTTATCAGATAGGCGTAGTCGTCAGGTGCTCAGCAGGCCAATCGGCAACACGCTCCTATACTCAGCAGGTTACCTCGACCACCAACGTCCCGCCTGTCGCCGACGCCGGCGAAGACCAACTGGTCCGAGGCCCCATCCCGTAAGTAAGGGATGCCCGTTTCAATTTTCGCGGCAGAAGAATGTAAAGCTATGTAAAAGAAGAGGATAGATTATTCCCGACCTTCGAGTGCCTGGTCCAGCAGGAGGGAAAACCGGTCGGTTTTCTGGTCGACGCGCTGCTTCAGCGACGCCAGTTCCCGTTCAAGGGTACGAAGGCTATCGGCAAGGTGGAGGCACGCGAGAACCGCGACGCGCGAAGCCTCGGTATTGCCGCTCCGGGATGCGATGTTTTCCATC
>CALMGO010000090.1 GCA_937863625.1 uncultured bacterium | reverse complement strand
CGTCGAGATTGGCCAGTTCGCGCTCGGAGACATTCGGTATGTCGCGCGTGAATTCCTCGCGTCCGAGCTTGGTCTCGCGTATCTCGACCTCAAACTCCTCGATATGGATGGACGTGTACGCGTCCTCCTCGACGAGTTGCTCGTTTACGAGAATGGCGTCCTCAAAGTTGTATCCGTCCCAGGGCATGAATCCTACCAGGACGTTTCGCCCGAGGGCCATAAGGCCGTCGGTAGTACCCGCGCCGTCGGCGATGACCTGCCCCTTCTTGACCTTGTCGCCGACCTTGACGATAGGCTTCTGGTTGAGGCAGGTGCGCTCGTTGAGGCCGACGAACTTGCGAAGTTTGTACGACTGCTCGTCAACGACGACCTCGTCGGCGGTCACGCGCGCCACGACGCCGTCGGCGGCGGTGGTAACAACCATGCCGGAGTACATCGGGACGTCGCCTTCGAGGCCCGTCGCCACTACGGGGGCCTCGGCCCTGATGAGCGGCACGGCCTGGCGCTGCATGTTGGACCCCATCAGGGCGCGGTTGGCGTCGTCATGCTCGAGAAACGGGATCATTCCCGCGGAGACGCCCACGAGCTGCCTGGGGCTCAAGTCCACATACTGTATCTTCTTGCGCTCGGTAACGAGGAAATCCCCGTTAAGCCGCGCGAGGACGGTGTCGTTCTTAAAGTCCTGGTCGGCCGGCGCGATATAGCAGTCCTCTTCCTCGTCGGCGCGCAGGAACACAGTCTCGTCCGTGATCTTGCCGTTTTTCACTATGCGGTACGGCGTAATGAGAAAACCGTAATCATCCACGCGCGAGAAGATGCTCAGGTTGGAGATAAGGCCGATGTTGGAGCCTTCCGGCGTCTCGATGGGACAAATGCGTCCGTAGTGGCTGATGTGCACGTCGCGGACCTCAAAGCCCGCGCGCTTGCGGTTCAAGCCCCCGGGGCCCAGCGCCGAAAGACGCCTCTCGTGCGCCAGCTGTGAGAGCGGGTTGGTCTGGTCGACCACCTGCGAAAGCTCACCCCTGCCGAAGAAATAGTCGATGCTTGACGAAATAGTTTTGGAATTTACAAGGGTCCTCGGCGTCATCTCCGTCTGGTCGCCGAGCGACATGCGCTCCTGGACGGTGCGGCGCAGTTTCAAAAATCCCTTGCGGATCTCGTCGGAGGCCAGTTCGCTGATCGTGCGAACGCGGCGGTTGCCCAAATGGTCGATGTCGTCAATGCGGCCCTGGCCGTGGCGCAGGCCGAGGATATAGCGCACGCAATTTACGATATCTGCGGGCTTCAAGGTCTGCTCTTCTTCGCTTATATCAGTGCGGAATTTCCTGTTCATCCGGAACCGGCCGACGCGCCCGAGCCTGTAGCGGTTCGGATCGTAGAATTTCTCCGCGAAGAGATCCTTGGCCTTCTCGATTTGCGGCGGGTTGCCCGGCCTCAAGCGCGCGTAGATGCGCATGAGCGCGGCCTCCTGGCTGTCGCAGGGGTCGTCGGCTATCGTATTGAGAATGAGCGGGTCGAGCTGTTTTTCGTCGACGACTTCGACTTCCTTTACACCGGACTCCAGAAGCGACGCGAAATTGAGCTCGGTGATCTCGCTGCCCGTTTCGAGTATGACCTCGCCGGTCTCCTCGTTCACGATGTCGGACACGAGGTATTTGCCCTGAAGCGACTGGAACGACCGCGAGCCGGAAATCTTGACGGTCGAAGTGTTGTAGAACGCGCGCAGTATCGAGGCGTTGTCCGAAAACTCCGGAGACATGGCCCTGAGGAACATCGTCACCGGAAATTTCCCGCTCTGGTCGATGCGAACCACCAGTACCTCGCGCTTCGTGACGTTCATCTCAACCCACGAGCCCCTCTCGGGGATAATCCTCGATGCGTGCATCCTGCGGTCGCTCGACTCGGTATCGACCATGAAGTCGACGCCGGGGCTGCGGTGCAGCTGGCTGACGATGACCCTCTCGGCGCCGTTGATGATAAACTCGCCGCCGCCGATCATGATGGGCAGCTCGCCGAGATAGACCTCTTCCTCGATGGGCTGCTCTTTGTTCAGGCGCACCCATATCCTGAAAGGCCTGCCGAAGGTTAGCCTGAGCTGGCGGCACTGGTCGATGGAATATAGCGGCTTGCCCAGTTCGTATCTCAAGTACTCCAGCGAGTACTTCCCGTCGTAACTCTCGATGGGGAAAATCTCGCGAAGCAGCGCCTCGAGCCCCTTGTCCTTGCGCTCGGTCGGCGACACCTCGCCCTGCAGGAAATCATCGTAGCTCTTGGTCTGTATTTCGATGAGGTCCGGCACGGCCAGAAATTCTCTCGCGCTGCCGTACTGTCTTACATCCATCGCGACATCCCTCGCAAAAAGCGGCTAATTTGTCCACTTAGAGAGGCGAAAAACTGCCCTTTGGTCAAAAAACGTTAGCGGAAGGAGTCCTTCCGCTAACAACTTCAGACATTCCAGGCGCTCGATGCTATTCAACGCTGACAACAGCACCCGCGTCCTCGAGGTCTTTCTTGATTTTCTCGGCCTCTTCCTTCGTGGCGCCTTCTTTTACGGCCTTGGGGGCTGCCTCGACGAGGTCCTTGGCTTCCTTGAGACCCAGCGACGTGTGCTGGCGCACGACCTTGATGACCTGGATCTTCTTCTCGCCGGCGTCCTTGAGGACGACGTTGAAACTCGTCTTTTCCTCGGCGGGCTCAGCCGCTGCGCCACCGCCGCCGACCATCATCGCCATGGGCGCGGCAGCCGTAACGCCGAACTTCACCTCGAAAGCCTTGATGAAGTCAGCAAGCTCGAGAAGGTTCCACTTGCTGATCTTTTCCAGGACCTCCTGCTGCTCTGCGTTGAGAGCGGGGGCTTCCTTTTCGCTCACTTCCGTCATCTCTGATTCTCCTTCAACTTTCTGTAGAGTACCTGTTGGCTCATGCGGCAGCCGAGGACTTGTCCTTGAGGGCCGTAAGCCCGTAGAGGAACTTCCTCTGAACAGCGCCAAGCACGCCCGCAAAATTGCGCATCGTCGCGGCCATCGCGCCGGCGAGCATTGCGAGCAATTCCTCCCTGCCCGGCATCTTGGACAGGGCGTCTATTTCCGCCGACGAGAGAACCTTTCCCTCGCCGTAACCACCCTTAACCGTAAATCCCGCCTCGCCCTTGGCCATCTCCGCGGCCGCCTTGGCAAGGTCCACTATGTCCACACCGCCGGTCATGACTGCGCTCGGCCCGACAAGAAGCGTGTCTATACCCTTTATGCCGACTTCCGCCAGTGCAACCGCGGCGAGGGTGTTTTTCACGATCTGGAGCCTGGCCTTCCTGCCGGCGAGCTTCTCCCGCATCTTATCGCTGGCTATGACCGGTACGCCCGTCAGGCTGACAATGACGCATCTGTCGAGCCCGGCGAAGTCGCTTTCGAGTTCCTTGACCATCAGGGCTTTGAGTCTCTTTGACATTCTCGTTAACTCCTGCCGGCACGCCTAAGAGCGCGCAACGCTCACGGCGATTCCCGGGCCCATTGTTGTGGAAAGTACGATCTTTCTTACGAACGCGCCCTTGACCCCCTGCGGTCTCGTCCCGGAGATATGCTCGACGAAAGCGTTTACGTTTTCGGCGATATCTTCCGGCGCGAAACTGGCCTTGCCGACCAAGGCATGCACGCAACCCGTCGCGTCGCTTCTGTATTCAACTCGTCCGCCGAGGTACTCGGTGACCGCTTTCACGACGTTCTCGCTGACCGTGCCGGCCTTCGGCGACGGCATGAGCCCCTTGGGACCCAGCACCCTTCCGAGGCGTCCGACCTTGCTCATGAGTTCGGGGTGAGCCACGGCAACGTCAAAATCCGTCCAGCCGTCGCTGATTTTCTTTATGAGGTCGTCGGCTCCCGCCTCGATTGCGCCGGCGGCCTTGGCCTTTTCCGCCATCTCGCCGACTGCAAAAGCCACGATGCGCACCGATTTGCCGGTGCCCTTGGGCAAGGAGACGCTGCCGCGGACCATCTGGTCGCTGCGCTTGCCGTCGATGCCAAGCTGCATCGTGATTTCCACCGACTCGTCGAACTTGGCGGTCGCCACGTCCTTGACGAGCTTAGTGGCCTCTTCGACGCTGTATTTGCGCCCGGATTCGACCTTGGACGCCGATGCTACATATCTTTTGCTCTGCGAAGCCATGGAGTGTGCCCTACCCTTCCACTATTTCGACGCCCATGGAACGCGCGGTTCCCTCGACGACCCTGGCGGCCGCCTCGACGCTGCGGGCGTTAAGGTCGGCCATTTTGCGCTGGGCGATCTCGTTTACCTGCGAGTGGGTAACCTTGCCCACCTTTTCCTTATTGGGTACGCCTGAGCCCTTCATGATACCGGCCGCCTGTTTCAGGAGGACGGCCGCCGGCGGGCTCTTCATGATGAACGAAAACTTCTTGTCGCCGTATACGCTGATGACTACGGGGATGATCATGCCCATCTGGTCGCGCGTGGCGTCGTTGAACTGGCTTACGAACTGACCGATGTTGACCCCGTGCTGGCCCAGCGCCGGACCTACCGGCGGCGCAGGCGTGGCCTGCCCGGCCGGAACCTGGAGTTTTATTACCGCTATGACTTCTTTGGCCATGACTTACTCGTCTCCGGCGGTCTAAACCGCTTCCAGCTTCCAGTATTCAAGCTCCACTCTCGTCGCGCGTCCGAAAATCGTCACCACAACGCGCACGAGCCCCTTCGATGCGATTACCTCCTCGACAACGCCGTCGAAGTTCTCGAAGGGCCCTTCCTTTATCTTCACGGTGTCGCCCACCTTGAAGTCTATCTTGAGTTTGGGCTCCTCGTCGTGCGAGGCCATCTGCCCGAGCATCTTGTCGACCTCGCGGTCCTTCATGGGAACGGGCTTCAAGTGCGCGCCCACAAAGTCCCCTATCCCCGGCGTCTCGCGGACGAGAAACCACGTGTCGTCGTCGAGGTCCATCTGTACCATTATGTAGCCGGGGTATATCTTGCGCTCAGATACGCGCTTCTTGCCGCCGCGTATCTCGGTGACCTGCTCGCTCGGGACTATTATCTGCGCTATGCGATCCTCGATCGCGGCGAGTTTGACGCGCTTTTCGAGGCTTTCGCGGACCGAGTCTTCCCGGTTCGACTGCACTCGCAGGACGTACCACTGCATAGCCATATCTATTGTTCCCGCCTCAGTACAGTCCGCCGACCGTAAGCAGCCATATAAACAGCCGGTCGACGCCGAATAGGACACCGCTCATCACTATGACCGTCACTATCACAACCACCGAGGAACCGATAACAGCCTTCCGGGTGGGCCACGCCACCCGGGTCATCTCGACCTCGGTCTCAATCAGAAAATCAGCAAATTTCGGATAGTTGAGCCCCCAGGCCAGCGTCGCCACCAGCGCGACGAAAAGCAGCACCGGAACCACCTGAGCATACGAGAAACTGATGCCGCCGACGGTAAAGGGGAGGTATCCGACGTCGCTCAGGGTACCCTTGAGCGCCACGCACCCGTACGCCACAAGAAGCCCGAGAAGCACACCGCAGGTTATCCTGGCGTACCTGCCCTGACCCGGTTTGTATACATGGAAGGCCATAGCCTCTCCCGACCCTTACTTACGGTTACTTACGGTGCTCGTTATGCGGAGTGTGCTTGCGACAGAACTTGCAAAACTTGCTGAGCTTGAGCTTGCCCGGGCCGCGTGTTTCGGTCTCGGTCCGATAGTTCCGGTTCTTGCACACCGTGCATTCCATAGTCGTATATTCGCGCATTAAATGCGTTCTCCTA
>CALMGO010000089.1 GCA_937863625.1 uncultured bacterium | reverse complement strand
CTGCGATTTCCTTATAGGAGAAACCGTCAATCGCACTAAGCAGAACCGGCATCCTGTACTCGACCGGCAACTCATCAAGTGCATGCGCCACATCGTCGTCGAGCATCTCACGCATTTCGCCGGAGTCGCTTGAGATTGATTCGAGGTCGTCGTCGACTTCGCCGAGGAAATCCTCAACAGTCTCGAACTCCACGAGCACCGGTCTGGACCGGTCTTTCTTCACTTTGTTAAGGAAGATGTTGGTCATCACCTTAAGCAACCAAGCCTTGATATTGGTGCCCTGCTGAAACCTGTCAAAGAACCTGAAACCCCTCAGCATCGCGTCTTGGACTAGGTCTTCGGCGTCCTTCTGGTTGCCGGTCAGCCTCAGGGCCACGGCGTACATCGCCGAAAGATGAGGCATCGCTTCCCTGGCAAAAACAGTTTTCACGTCATCCTGCGGCAATTTCGCCATTACCTGCTTCCCCGGCAGCCTTTTTCTCATCTTTGTAAACACGTTGTCGGCACCTGATATTCCGCATTCATGATGATTTTTCACGTTTTCCATCGTTGGGGGAGGTTTTCGAAGCGGCAGACCCCTTGCCCAGAAAGAAGGACAAAAGGAGCACGGCGGCCCCTATCGTTATGAAACTGTCGGCGACATTGAACGTCGGCCACTGATATTGCCACAAGGTAAACATTAGAAAGTCCTTAACGTAGCCCACAGCGGCACGGTCAATGAGATTGCCCAAGGCGCCACCAAGAATCATACCAAGTGCGAGGGATTCCGGGCGGGATTCTTCGGAGACTTTGTAGAAATAATAAACCACGAGAGCAGCTGCGAGAATTCCGACGATCAGGACCGTCTGAGGCCATCGCCCGAAAAGGCCCCAAACCACACCGGAGTTGCCGGTAGGGGCAAGGCGAAAGAAGACTCCTGAGAGCAGTTTGAACTCCCTGGAGATCACTTGTCCGTCTACTATGATGCGTTTTGACAACTGGTCGACGACAGCAACAAGCGCAGTCGCCGTCCAGAATATGACCTGGAGGGGGCGGTTCTTAAGCACCCGCCGCTTCCTCCTCCCTCTTGCATTCGATGCAAAGTCTCGCGTAAGGAAGCGCCACGAGCCTCTGGTACGGGAGGTTCTTGCCGCAGACCTCACACACGCCAAAGGAACCATCGGCCAGACGCGCGAGAGCAGCGTCGATCTCGCGGAGTTCTTCCTGCTCACTTTCAATGATATCGAGGGCGAACTCTTTTTCGAACGTATCTGAGCCGATGTCGGCCATGTGTATAGGCATGGTGGAAAGGTCACCGCTTGTGTCGTCCTTGCGGCTGAGTGAATTGGTGCGGATGTTGTCGAAATCGCCGAGTAACTGCCGGCGTCTTTCGAGAAGTTTTATCTTGAGTCTTTCCAGCGTGGCGTCTTTCATCTGCGTAGTCTCCTCGCTTACTTCCGGGGCCTCCTGGAGCGCATAAGGGAGAATGCTTTATTGTACCTAATCGCAGGGATTCTGTCAAGGACCGGGAAGTGGCGTGCGGAAGTCCCCTGGCGGCGAAATCATTACAAAATAAGCGTGTGAGGGCATATCCAGGGAGGGTACCGGCGCAGGACGTCGGTTACGAGGCGGCAAGAGAAAAGGAAAGATCGAGAAGCTCAGGCAGGGGTATTTCACCTATGACAGTGGCCTTGACGGTCCCGGCAACGGTGGTCAGTATAATGCTGCGGTGCCGTTCGGCCCAGATTACGGAGCGTCCGCTTCGCTTGACCTCAGTGAAAGCCAGGGTGTCGGTGGGGACCGGACGCCACCTGTCCGGGGCCTGCTGGAGGTACAGGGAAATAGTCGTGAGGCCGTCCCCGTAGGTAAGTGTCACGGTCTCGTCCTTTATGACGCAATCGGTGAGGGCAAATCCATCGGGAAGGTACTGGGGGACGGGGACGTCGAAGGGCATCCTTCGACGGGCTTCATCCAAGGCGACGTGCTCGGGCGCGGGCACATCGGCCGACTGCACCGCGGCTTTTTCATCATCGTCGGGCACAGCAAGCAGAGCGCTGTCAAAGGGCTCAAAGGAGATCGTTTCAAAGCGGTAGCCGAAGGTCGCGCCGCCGGCGGGACGAGTGACCTCCAACAGCAGAGGAAGAGAAGTGGCTGCATCGACGATGACCTTGAGCACCGGCCGGCCGGGATTGCCGGCTTCGGCGTGAACGATGATGCAGCGTCGCTCGAGAAAATATATGTCGTCGCGCGAGAGGTTGTAGTTGCGCCCGATGAGCCGGATATCGGCCCACCGGGCCGTGTCGTCATCGAGTCCGGAACACGCCCACGCCTGCGAGACCGCGTCCCAAATGCATCTGCGGCCAGCGCCTGCTATTATGATCTTGCGTGGGTTGCCGCTCTCGTCAATACATTCGGTGCGGCTAC
>CALMGO010000088.1 GCA_937863625.1 uncultured bacterium | reverse complement strand
GGGAGCGGCAAGGGAAGTAAGGCCCATGTCCTCCATGAAGACGGCGCGGTCGTCAGGGGAGAGCTGGGAGAGCTCGAGCTCGAGCCGGGCAAAGATGGAGAGGACGGAGTGGCCGAAATCGGCCTCGCCGAGGGAGTCGGCTTTTTCGATGGACTCCTCGCCGCGATTCAAGAGGACGAGTATTGGCTTGGCGGTCAGGAAGCGAAAGCCGCGGATGGATTTTTCCTCGATGTTGTTCATGGGGACGGCGGAGACGGCCTTGCCTTCTTCGAGGGCGGGCTTTATGCGCTGGAGACAGGCGAGCTCAATCTGGTCGTCCTTTTGATGTGCGGTGGGCTTGGTGATGTCGACCTCAAGGCGCTTTATGCGGCGCTCGGCGACCTCGAGGTCGGCAAAGACGAGTTCATCCCAGAGGCGCTGGAAATCCCTCACAGGATCGACCGTGCCGAAGGGGTTGGGAACGGTAGGGTCGGCGAAGGCGCGCAGGACGGCTATGAGTGCGTCGGCCTGTCGGACGTCGGAGAGTGTCTTAGGGTTGGCCTCATGAGCGTGAGCGTCGTTGACGAGGCCGGGCAGGTCGATGTATTCGACGGTGGCGTAAGTGACCTTTTTGGGGTTGAAAATAGTGGCGAGAAAGTCGAGACGCTCGTCGGCGACGTGCGAGGCGCCTATGCGGGCCTTGGCGCTGTGGTCGCCGGGCTTGCCGGCGGTCCCGGTGAGGGCGTCGAAAACGGTAGTCTTTCCGCTCTGGCTCCAGCCGAAGATCCCAAGACGCATGATAACTCCCTTGGAGGGTAAACGAAGTGTCGAGAAAGGAAATGATACACGCGGGGGGAGGAAACGTCAACGCTTGAGGAAAGAGCGGAGCATGCGGGCAGACTCAAACACTGGTGGCAAGCCACCAGTGCCACACAAAAGCGAGGATGCGGCATGCTATTGCGGGTCTGGGGTGTCGCGCAGGTAGATATGTCCGCCTTCTTCACGCACGGTGATGAAGATGGGGCGCTCGTTGGGGGAGTCGTTTGGAGTGTGAAGGGTCAGCATGAGCGCGCCATCAAAAGCGCGAAAGAGCATGCCATGACCGCCATCCCCTGCGTATATGGGGGCCGGGTCCTGTGTCCATGGGCCAGTCAGGAGGCCGGTCGTCGAACGCGCCAGCCCCTGAAGGTATCCGGCGGCGCCGTGGGTGGCCCAGAGCATGAGAAGCTCGCCATTTGAGGCGCGGTGAAGAAAGGGGCCGTCGGTAACGAGGGCGCCTTCGTCGTTGATGGGGCGGGCCCAGGCGGCGTCACTCGCGTGAAAGAGTATGACAGGGGCGCCAAGGGAATCTTTGAGGTCGTCGGCGAGCCGGACGGCGCACATCTCTCCATCGGAGACCTGCAGCCATTCGTGGCAGAATACAAGCCAGGGGTGCTGTTCGTCGTCGACGAAGAGCGTGCCGTCGAGGCATTCCCAGTCAGCGGGAGTAACGGGGCCGCTCGAGTGCGGATAGAACGGGCCCGGCAGGCGCTCTGCGGCGAGCACCTGAGTGCCGCGGCAGATGCCGGGGCCTTGAACGTGGCAAACATGTAGTAACGACCGTTGTACAGGTGGACCTCGGGAGCCCAGAAATTGGTCGTGGCCCAGAAGCCGGAAGGCGGTCTGAAGGCAGGGAAGGGGCCTTGCCAGTTGTGAAGGTCGAGTCCCCGGTAACAGTCGAACCCTGTGCCGGGACCATCCCAGATATCCTTGTCTGTCGTGCCGAATAAATAGTAAAGGCCCTCGTCTCTAACCGGGAC
>CALMGO010000087.1 GCA_937863625.1 uncultured bacterium | reverse complement strand
CCGCTCCACGGCCGCCGGATGTGAAAGGGACTGCCATGCGCCTGCACCGATGCCGTCCGCTCTTAGCGCTCGTTGCCCTCGCCTTTTCCGCATCGCTCACTGCCGGCCAATCCGTCGAGCCCGCGTCGGCCATGCACTGGCGCCACATCGGCCCGATTCGTGCCGGACGGGCTCGCGCCGTGGCCGGCGTCGCATCGCAGCCCAACGTCGCCTACATCGGCTTCGACAACGGCGGCATCTGGCGATCGACCGACTACGGCTCGAACTGGACGCCGCTCTTCGATCGCGAGTCGACCGGCTCGATCGGCGCCAATGCCCTCGATGTTATCTCCAAACTGCCAAACCACTTACGGGTATGGGGCCTCAGCGCAAACACCAATTGGAGAGTCCTCGCCGCACAGGCGCATCTTTTCAAGCCTGAGTATATTTCCCTGGCCGACGCCGTTTCCAACCAGAAAATCGCCCGCGAACTCCCCGAAATGGCCTCCCGCATCCTGCCCCCCTCGGAATTTGCCCGTCTGGCCGCCCAGGAGGCCGATACGATCCTTGTTGCCGTGGTTGGCGCAGGAGGACTCGAACCTTCGCTTGCCGCAGTGCGCGCAGGCAAGCGTCTGGCTCTGGCCAATAAGGAATCCCTTGTCATGGCCGGGTCCCTTATCATGACCGAGGCCGAGCGTACCGGTGCCAAGGTACTTCCTGTAGACAGTGAGCATTCCGCCCTTTTCCAGGCAGTTCACTCAGGCAAACCATCGGAGGTACGCAAGATCATTCTAACCGCCAGCGGCGGCCCCTTCCTCGACCGGGAAGGCAATTTCGATGAGATAACTGTTGCGGAGGCTCTCTCGCATCCTACGTGGTCCATGGGCAGAAAGATTACCGTCGATTCCGCCACGATGGTAAACAAAGCCTTTGAAGTTATCGAGGCCCGCTGGCTCTTTGACAGTCTCCCTGACAGTATCAGCGTTCTCATACACCCAGAGTCTATCATCCACTCGCTCGTCGAATTTGCTGACGGCAGCGTCCTCGCCCAGATGAGCCTGCCGGACATGCGTCTGCCGATCCAGTATGCTCTCACCTATCCAGACCGCCTCCCCTCAAGCGTACCGACGCTTGATCTTGCCGACGTCGCCACGCTCACCTTTCGACGTCCCGACCTGAAGCGCTTTCCCTGCCTTGCCATAGGCTTCGAGGCTGCCCGTGAAGGCGGCACTCTCGGCGCGGTCTTCAACGCCGCCAATGAAGTCGCCGTCGCGGCCTTTCTTGATGGCCTTCTCAAGTTCTCAGATATCTATACGGTCATTCGCACCGTCGTTGACAAACACATTAACGCCCCTGCCACCGACATCAATGCTATCCTCGATGCCGACCGGTGGGCGCGTCAGGAGGCCGCACAGTGTCTCTAGTCTACATCCTTGTTGTCGCCCTCGGCATTGGGCTTCTTATCTTCATTCATGAGTTGGGACACTTCGTCTTCGCCAAGCTCTCAAACGTGAAGGTCGAAAAGTTCTCTCTCGGCTTCGGCCCCGAACTCTTTGGCTTTACCCGTGGGGAGACCCGCTACAGTCTTAGAATTGTGCCTCTCGGCGGCTACGTCAAGATGCTCGGCGAAGACCCCGGCGAACGTTCTGGCGTTGACTTGAATGCGGTGGGGGCGGCTGTGGCGCCGGCGCCGACGATCGATCCGCGATCCTTTGCGGCGCAGCCCTTCTACAAGAAAGCCGCCATTATTGTCGCAGGCTCCGTCTTCAACATCCTCCTCGCCCTCGTCTTCTTCGTAGCCGTCTTTCAGATCGGCATCTCGTTTCCCGCCGCGCACATCGGATCGGTCGATTACGGTTCCCCTGCCTACTATGCCGGCATACGACCCGGAGACTATGTCACCGCCATTAACCGCCGCACCGACGTGGACTTTGAGGACCTTTTCATAAAGACCGTCCTTGCCGACCCCTCCCGCCCGCTTGATCTTACGCTGCGGCGCGGTTCTGAGGTCATTCCCATCGTGGTAAGGCCTGAGTTCAGCCGCACCACGGGGGCAAGCTACATCGGCGTCGGCCAGACACCGTCGCTCAAGATACAGGCCCTCGCCGCCCTGCCTACTGTCGAGGATCCAAGCGCCGGCGGAGCCGGCGAATCCTCCGCCGCCCAGGCCGCAGGCGTAAAGCCGGGCTCGACGATCGTTTCAGTTAATGGCGACCCCGTCACGGACTGGTGGGATTTCCAGCGAAGCGTCCTTGCCAATGGCCTCACGCCTTTTTCGCTTACCGTGAGCCTGGACGGTTCCGAAAAAACACTCACCATTACTCCAGAAAGAAACCCCGAGCCGCTTCTCGGCATACTTGCTGACAGCAATACCACCATTACCGAAGTCGCTTCCCCTTCCATTGCCGCTGACATGGGCCTCAAGGCCGGAGATATTATTGTTTCCGTCGGTTCGGCCGAATGCTCAAATCCGTTTGTCCTTGCCAACGCGATTACCGCCCAGATGCCTGACCCGCCGCCGCTGGTCGTGACTCGAGACGGCGCGCGCGTCGAGCTGCCGTGGAAGAAGCTTCCGCAAAGCGGCCTCGACTTCATTGCCGATATCACCACGGAGATTCTCGCGCGCGCGGCGGCCGTCGAACCGGCCGGCCCCGCCGAACTCCTCGGCATAATGCCCGGCGACGACATACTCGCCGTCGACTCCCAGCCCGTCGTCGCCTTCAGAGATATCCCGCAGTTGCTGCGAAAGGCCGAAGGACCCACGATTGCCGTCCAGTGGCGTCATAACGGCGAGATTCTCGAAGGCTCTTTTGCCCCGGTCTTTCTCGGCATCATTCCCGGCAACGAAACCGTTTCCCGTCAACTCGGCCTCGCGCGCTCGTGCACAATGGGGATGCGAAAGGCCTACGACGCTGCCGCCCAGATATACATCCTCCTTAAGAAAGCCGTCTCCGGTCAGGCCTCTATCGGCAAGAAACTCTCAGGTCCCGTTGGTGTTGCGTATATCTCCTACAAGTACGCGCAGCAGGGCGTCACTCGTTTCATGTTTCTCCTTGCGATAATCGGCATTAACCTCGGCGTCGTAAACCTCCTGCCTATCCCCATCCTCGACGGAGGCTTGCTTGCCATCTTTGTCGTCGAAAAGGTAAAGGGTTCGCCGCTTAGCCAGAATGCGACTGCACTTCTCCAGTACGCGGGGCTCGCGGTCATAATACTGTTGTTTGTGTTCGTGACGTGGCAGGATATTATGAGATTCTTCGGGTAGCGCTACGCGCCTCTGAGGCATTCGCCAAGCGCCTCTGACGCCGCCCGGTCTCTCCTGCCGAGAGCCTCTATAGCGGTGTTTACATGTGCCAGTTGTCTTGCTGTAAAGACTACCGCCCCCGCTGTGCTGCCGAGTTCCGCCGCGCCTATTCCCAATAGCCCAAGCGTCTCTTCTCGCAGTTGCTCAAGCCCCGTGCCGGTAACCGCGCTGATCGCGACCACAGGCCCGCCCCATCCGGAGACCGATGCAAGCGTCGTCTCGCAAACGCCGAGGTCTGCCTTGTTCGCCCCCACCACGCCCCTGCCCTTGCCAACGGCGTATCCGCATGGGAGCGGCCTGTTGGCGTCAATCACGACTATTGTCGCGTCTGCCCGCCTGGCCGCCGCTTGAGCTCTGTGCGCCGCCTCCTCGTCCCTGCCGGCTCCAGCGCCCATAACCCCTGCCGTATCCACGAGTACCACCGGGACACCCAGAAATGCCATCTCAACTTCCACTGCGTCGCGCGTCGTGCCGGCAATATCGGTGACGATATTGCGCTCGTACCCGGCAAGCGCATTGACAAGCGTCGACTTCCCTGCGTTTGCCGGACCGACGATCGCGATTGATGTCAACCTGGCAAGCGCCAGACCGAGACCGGCGGTCTCCCGCAATGCCACGAGTGCCTGCCGTGCTTCATCAATCCTTGCTTCATCGAGTTGCTTGGCTGCCTGGCGGATTGCTCCCGAGAGCATCCCGCCGTACTGTCCGGCAAAGACCCTCGCCGCAACGGCTGTCCTGGCCTCCCGAAGCGCAGCAAACGCCTCCGCCTCGATTGCGCCCGCCGCTATCCCCATCGCGTCAGGATGTGTATCCTCCGTGATAACGACTCCTGCGTCTCCAAGGCTCCTGAGCACTCGCTCGGCGGGCACAATGCCGCCGTGGCAGTTTATCTCCACATGTTCCTCATCGCAAAATGCGACCACGACCTCATCAATAGTCTCGCCGTCTTCCGCCGCGATAAACCCATAGGAGATTCTGCCTTCCGCCGACTTGCCCTTGACGCGACCCCTCCTGTCCACAAGGCGCGATCCGGCAAATGCGCCGGCGCCTTTGCCCGATATGATTATTACGCTTATGCCGCCTTCGCCTGCGGGAGTGCCCCGCGTCGCGGTGAGTGGTTCCTTCTTAGCGGGTCTCATCGTATGCGAGCCTTAAACCGTGGAGTGTAAGATTTGGTACGCACTTCCACCTGCCCTCCGCGGCGTGCGCAATGATTTCACCGTCGCCGCCGGTCACGATTACAATCGGCATGAGGCCCGTCTCGCCCTCGATGTGGCCGAGAATCTCTTTGATCGCCCCAACAGCCCCATACAACGTCCCGGAGAGCATCGCATCAACGGTATTTCGCCCAAGCGCAGCGGTCGGCTTCCTGAGTTCTATCTCGGGTAGGAGTGCCGTATTCGCCGCAAGCGCCCGCAGTGACAGTTCAATCCCCGGCATTATCCCCCCCCCGATGAACCTCCCTGCATCGTCGCCGACGCTTATGCTTATTGCGGTGCCTGCGTCCACCACCGCGACCGCCGCCCCGGACAACGCAAACGCTCCCTTGACGTTAAGCACCCGATCTATGCCGACCGAACCGGGGTCGGCAGTACGTATCTCCACGCCGACGCCAAAGTCCCTGCCGGCGTAGATCGGCCCCTTAAGGCCGCTTTTCCTGCACGCCGTCGCCACCATGTCCTCCGCAGGGGTGTTCACGCTTGCCGCCGCCGCCTGTTCTCCGGAATGGCCCGACAGCGCCTCCGACAGCCTCTCCACTCCCTCGAGAAGCGGCACACTTAACATGCCGCCGTCGTGCGACTCGATCTTGACGCTTGTGTTTCCGATTGCGAGAAAAACCGGCATAGCACGGTACCCCACAAGGTTAAATCTATTGTCCGGCCGTGATTATACGAGGATGTGCCCGTGGTGTGAAGCTTCCCGTCAGCGTGAAACCCGTATGCTGCCCTTCTCGATATCAGGATAAAGTGTAACCGGCCCGGTGACTTCCAGCTCAAAAGTCCTCCTGCACGTCCCTATCTGCATGGCAACGCCCGCGAAGATCTTTTTCGTTACCTCGATCGACATGTCGCTGCCCACCTGCATTCTGCCCAGCAGCGCGTCACGCTTCCTGACAAGTTCCCCGCCGCGCTGGACCAGCACATCCAGTTGCCCCATGAGCCTTCTCGCGATCTCCGACTTCTCCGGAGGCAGCGTTGAGACGATATCCCCGTCGGCCAGAAGCGGCCCGAGCGCGGTTTCAATCCTTTCGACCGCTTCACGCACCACACGCAATTCGCGTTCTATATTGGCCAGCTTGTCTTTCATGTGATAGTCAACTCCGACTATCACAATCGTCTTCACTCCCATCTCGCTGCCGATCTCCGGACTTTTGAGACCCTTTTGAGCCACCACGTTCGACCCGCGAATCCCTCCCCCCATGACCACAATATGCCCCAGACTTTTTACTGTGGCGTTCGTGATGCTGTTGGCGATTGTCACGTCTCCTCCCGCCTCGACCACGACTTCGCTGAGGTACTTGGCTTCAAGGTTTCCTTTGCATACGATGCGCCCTTTCTCTTTGCCCGCGACACCGCCCTGTATCTTTATGTACGAGTCCGATTCAAGAATGGCCCCCTCTACCATGCCGCCGACTTCTATCTCCTTGCCGGATCTCACCTTGAACCCGTCAAGCACATCGCGAGTCACCTTGACTGGCCCCAGAAAGATGATATTCCCAACCGACAGGTCCACGTCACTCTGCACTATGAGTTGCGGTTCGATGACCAACTGGTCGCCGGATATCTGCAGCATGCCCGTAACCTGCGCGAAAAAGTCCTTCCCGTCCTCGGTCACGTCGACGTTCTTGCCCCGTCGGATGCTCACGGGCTTTCCCGCAGGGCTGGCGACCACCGTCCCGAAAATATCCTGCCCGTCCAGCCCTCGCGTAGGTTCGGAGACTCTCAGAATCTTCTGACCCTGGCGCACGTTCACAATGCGGTTGAGTTCTCGATAGTCAACCCTGCCCGCGGTCGCGTGTCGGTTCTTCAAGTCATCCGGGTTCGGCACGAGCCATTCGATTTTCCCGTCGGCTCCGGGCACGGGCCGCTTTCCCTCTGCGACGAGTATCGGCGCGAGTATGCCGCCCTTGTATGCAGCGATTGCCTCCTTGATAGAGGCCTTAACCTTCTCGCTGATTTTGACCTTGTTGTCGGTCAGGAATGAGACTATCTCTTCAGGCGTGATCTTTGCATCGGTAGTGTGAAAACCTACTCTCACGTAACCAGCGTATTGCCCTGCGTCCGCGTACAACTCCACGTCTTTTTGGTCGTTCTTGGCGACATTCCGGACGCTAAAGCCCTCAGGCAGTCCT
>CALMGO010000086.1 GCA_937863625.1 uncultured bacterium | reverse complement strand
TGGAGACGGCCATAAGGTCGGCACGCGTCCGCGACACTGCGTCGGGAAGCGCCTCCAGCCCGTCCACGTTGGCGTCGAACTGGACGGCTTCCCAGTTCGCTTCCGCCGCCGCGCCGGCCAGGTGGGCCAGCGCGAGCGGATAGACGGGCGCGGGCGCCGTCTCAGTATTCGCGGATATCAGCAGTATCCTGGGTCTTCCCAAGAGACAACTCCCGGTGGTCTTCGGCCTGGGCCGCGCGAAGTCTCCAGCAATCGGGGTCCCCCGCGAGATAATCGCCCGTCAACTGGTATGCGTTGCCCCTGCATCCGTAGCATTCCCCAAGCTGGTCACAGCTTCGGCAGGGCTCTTTGATACGCGCGTATACACCTCTTAGATCCTGAAGCACGGACGAATCCTTGAGCACGTCGGCCAGGCGCGCGGTGCGTATGTTGCCTACGGGAATATTGACGCCTACACAGGGGCATATGTCGCCATTGGCCTTTATGAGAACGCTGTAGAGATGGCGCCGGCACGAGGCTCCGGCTATCGGCGGCCGGGGAGTCCATTGGATGCCGTATTCTTGTGCGTCGATTGATGAGAGGCGTTCGAAGATCTTTCTTATTTCGCCACTGGACAGCTGCAGATGTGACCCTTGCGCGCGGCCCTGCATGGTGAGGCTTTCGAAATAAGGCTGAATACGTCGGTCCCTGGCCCACCTCCAGAGTTGTTCGATTTCGGGGAGGTTGTCCGAGCAGATGACCGTCTGAATGCCGAGAACGGCCTCTTCGCCGGGGTACCCCGCGGCGATAAGCGCCGAGAGTCCGGCAGAGATAAGCAGCGAAGCACCGGGGACGCCGGCGAGGCGATCCTGCACGTCATCTCTGAGGGAATTGCGCTTTATGACCACTGTGACGCGACGCTCGTAAAGAAATCTCGCCACGGAGGGAGTGATGAGGGTGCCATTGGTAAAGACGGAAACGGAAAGCCCGAGGCCGATGATCTCGTCGACAAGGGAGTTGAAATCGCCGTAGACAAGCGGTTCTCCGCCGCCGAGGATCACGACCCTGCGGGCTCCCGCGTCGGCGGCCTGTCGAAGCGCGCTGGATATCTCGCTGCGGGTCATCTCGTCGCGACGGGATTCTCCTGCGTCGGCGTAGCAGTAGATGCAGCGAAGGTTGCAGGCGTTGGTCATTTCGAGCTCGACGGTCAGCAGCCTCGCCGAGTCGGCCGCGGCGCGTATCTCGTGCTCGCTGAAGTCCTGACCGGCCAGGCCGGGAGGGCGCAGGAGGGATTTCCCGGCGGGGTGTTTATTTTCCGGCAACGCTTTCTCCCCAGAAGTCGTAGAAATTGAACCATTGCGCAGGATGGGCCTTGAGGACTTCTTCGAGGCGGCCGATGAACCGACGCACGCAGTCATTGACCACACGGTCGAGCTCGGCGCGATTCTGTCCGCCTATCCAGTCGGCGCCATAGGCCAGAAATTTGTAGCGCAATGTGCCTTCACGCGTAACAAACGCCGTAACGACGGGTGCTCCGCAGGCGGCGGCCGTGTAAAAGGGACCGGCGGGAAACGCCGCCGGCTCGTCGAGGAAGAACTCGCGCACGAACCGCGAACCCATGGCGCGGTCAGCATGCATGGCGACGATTTCGCCGTTACGCAGGGCGGATGCGATTTCCAGGCCGGTATCGAGGGATTCGCGAACCGGGATAAGGCGAAAGCGGCGCGTGGCCATAGCGCCGTCGAAGAGCTGCTTGATGCGGCCGATTTCGCCTTCGTAGGCGACAACGTTGACCGGCACGTCGAGCGATGCCAGAGCATGGCCGGCGGCTTCCCAGTTGCCGACGTGCGCGGTGACAAGGACAAGGCCCTTGCCTGCGGCGAGTGCGTCTTCGAGATGCTGGCGTCCATCAAACTCGAAAGTGAATTGCGACGCCGGGCCGGCAATAATCGCTACACGGTCAAGGAGCACCTGCCCGAACGTGAAGAAATGCCGCCAGGTTCGAAGCAGGCGGGATACCGTGGAAAAAGACGTCGCCTCCAGGCGGCGCATGTATTCGGCGGACGCGCGGCATGCCTTGGGGGCCGTGAAGAGGTAATAGAAGGAGACGGGGACGAGAAGCCCGTACGCGGCCCGCAGGCCGCACAGACGCAGCAGCGTGAGGAAGATCCAGTTCCCGAGCCAGCCGCCGCGCGTTTTGCCGGTCCACTGACGCTGCGACTCGATGAGGGGCTGCGAGTCGCCTGAGTGGGTGTCGCAGGTCACTTCTCAACCAGACCTGAGCAGTACTCGTATATGTCTCCGAGCGTATGCATCTTGCGTACGTCGGCTTCTTCGATTCTGCAGCCGAACTTCTTCTCCAGCGCAACGACGAGGTCGACGCCGTCGAGGCTGTCGAGCCCCAGGTCGTCGATGAGCCGCGCCTCGCCCTTGAGCAGCGCGGGCTCGACCTCAAAGCCTTCGGTCATTATCTGATCTATTCCGGCAAGGATTTCCGCTCTGGTCATCTCATAACCCCTTTGCCACGCCAAGTTGCGGCTGACCACAGTCAAAATCAAGGACTATGGTCGCGTTGGTTCCACCAAAACCGAAAGAATTAGACACGGCGCGTCTCACTGTACGGTCTACGGTGCGCTTAATAACGTTTATTCTCGGGCAATCAGCGTCCAGACGCGAGAAGTTTATGTTGCCGGCGATAAAGTCCCGCCGCGCCATCAGTATGGCGTAGATGACTTCGCTGGCGCCGGCCATCCAGCACTCATGTCCGGTCATGGACTTGGTCGAAGAGACGGGCACGTCGCTGCCGAAGACCTCGAATACAGCCTCGGCTTCGGCGCGGTCCCCCAGCGGCGTAGAGGCGGCGTGAGCGTTAACGTAATCGACCTGGGAAGGGCCGATGCCGGCGTCACCGAGGGCCATCTTCATGGAGCGCGCGGCGGCCGAACTCTCAGGCCTGGAGAGATGCCCGGAGCCGTCCGTCGAAAACCCGTACCCCGTGATAAACCCGTAAATGCGCGCGCCCCTTGCGCGCGCGCGTTCGGCGCTTTCGAGGACGAGGCATGCGCCGCCGCCGCTGGGCACGAGGCCGTCGCGGTCGGCGTCAAAGGGCCTGGACGCCTCTTCCGGCTCGGATGTCCTCTGCGAGAACGCTCCGAGGGCGTCGAAGCTCATCATGCCGTGCCAGTCGGTTTCCTGCGCGCCTCCGGCGAGCACCATATCCTGCAGGCCGGCGCGAATGAGCATGACCGCCTGCCCGAGGGCGTGCGCGCCGCTGGCGCAGGCGGCGCTCAGCGTCCAGCTTGCCCCTCGGATACCCAGCGCCGACGCCAGGTTCATGGAAACGGTCGAGTTCATGACGCGGAAAATGTTGCCGGCGCCGATGAAATGCGTCTCCCCTTCGCTTCGGAGGACGTCCACAGCCTCGACGGCGGGCTTTACGGCACTGTCGTTGCCAAAGATGATGCCGACCCGGTCGCTTTGGAGGTCGGCGCCCGCGAGCCCTGCGTCGCTGACGGCCGTCGTGGCGGCAGCCCAGGCGTACTGCGCCGGTTCGCACATCGTCCTGAGCATCTTCGCGCTGCAGCCGTACGTCCTGGGATCAAATCCGTTTATTCTGCCGGTGAGCCCGGAACGAAATCCCGCTTCTGCCCGCTGCGGGTCAAGGACGACACCGGAGCGGCCCTCGTACAGCGCCTGTGTCACCTCATCGGCGGTGAGGCCGATCGAAGAGATGATACCGAGGCCCGTAACGGCCACTGCGCGTCCGTCGTTGCGGCTCAATACACTCCTCCGTTGACACCGATAGTCTGCCCCGTTACGTAGGAGGCCTCGTCGGAACAGAGAAACGCCGCCACCGCGGCGACTTCTTCCGGCAGTCCGAGCCGCCCCATTGGCACCGTTCGGGCGTATTCGGCCTTGGCCTCCTCCGGTATCATTTCGGTTTCGATGAATCCCGGCGCAATACAGTTGACCGTGACGTGGCGACGGGCGACCTCCTTGGCGAGCGCCTTTGTCGCGGCGATGATGCCCCCTTTGGAGGCGCTGTAGTGCACCTGTCCCGGCATGCCGGCCAGACCGGACGTGCTCGCGATGCTCACGATGCGGCCGGAGCGCTGCAGCAGCATGGTCTTGAGAACCGGCCGGGTCACATTGTAAAAACCTGTCAGGTTCGTGTCGATTACGTTGTGCCAGTCATCCGGCGTCATCCAGATCATGAGCATGTCGTTGCGGATGCCGGCGTTGTTGACGAGAACATCGATTCGGCAGAAGGCACTGAGAACCCG
>CALMGO010000085.1 GCA_937863625.1 uncultured bacterium | reverse complement strand
GCACAGGCCCAAAAGAGCCGCCTGCCCGTCAGCAAGGGCGCCATCATCATCGTGGCCGCCTTCCTGGTGCTTAATATCGCAGGCATTGCCCTTATCGTCGCGCCTAAGTTCATGGGCAAAAGCGCCGAAGCGCCCATTGCAACGAGTCCACTTGACAACGTGGCTCTAATCGACCTCGGGCGCCTCGAAATCACCAAGCCCATCGATCCAATGCAGCAGAGCTTCATGCGTTGCTCCGCCACTATCACTCTTACCGTCCCCGCCGACAGAGCCGCAGAGATCGAGCCGCGTATACGCAAGTTCGAGCCGCTCTTCAAGGAACAGGCCCGCAAGGCCTTTCTCGACGCCGACCCCAGGGACCTCGCCACCGAGAACCTCGCCGGCGTCAAAAACGCCATCAAAACCCGCATTAACGAAATGCTCGGTGAGGAAGCCGTCCTGGACGTCATCTGCGGCGATTTCAGGCCTTATTGACGAACCTTAACGAGGTGCCAGATGCCCGATAACAAAAAAGACTCAGCCGCCGAAGGCGGCGAACTCATCGAACCCGGAGACCTCGACAAACTCGTCGAAGCCTCCGCCGATGACCCCGCTGCCGACGATGCCGTGGCGTCCTCCGCCGACCTGCCTGACTTCCAGCCCGCTCCCGCAGATGGGCCGTCAGGCAGCATCGACGTGCTCATGGACGTCGACCTCGAGGTCAAAATCGAACTCGGCCGCACCCGTTTGGCCATTGAGGATATCCTCCGACTCAAGAAGGGTGCCGTCGTCGAACTCGACAAACTCGCCGGCGACCCCGTTGACATCCTTGTAAACGAGCGCCTTGTCGCCCGCGGCGAAATCCTCGTCGTGAACGACAACTTCTGCGTCCGTGTAACCGAAATCCTCGATCCCGAGGCCAGCCTGAAGCTGGAAGAGAAAGATGAGTAAGTACATAGTGCCACTGATGCTTGTTGCAGCCGTCCTCGCGCCTCTTTCTGAGGCCCAGGAGGCATCCTCGCCTCTCATCTCCGCCGCGCCCGAGACCGAGAGTGTCGAAAACCAGCCCATCGGTCTCGCCGACGCAGCCGCGCCCGCGACCCTCGATCGTCCGCAGTGGCTCGAAACTGCCAAGGTTGTGGCTACCCTTCTTATTGTTATCGCGGTCATCTTCCTCGCCGTATATCTCTTGCGCCGCCTCGCGCCGAGGACCGTGGCCATGTACTCATCAGACAACCTGCGCCTCCTGGCCCGCACCTATGTCGGCCCGAGGCAGATGGTCTGCCTCATGAAGGCCCCCGGCCGCCTCCTCGTGATCGGCGCCACGCAGGCAAGTATCTCCATTCTTTCAGAAATCACCGATCCTTCCGAGATCGAACGTGTCCTCGGCGCCGCCGAGGCCGCCTCCCCGAAGGGCGCCTCCGCGGCCTTCAGGGAACTCCTTGGTTCCGTTACCGGCGCGCAGAAAAAGAGCCGCTCAGATGACGACCTTACCGCCGCCGTCAACGCCGTTTCGCAGAGATTTGCTGACCTTTCAAGAAGAATTGACGAGCCCCGTGTGGGCAAAGATTAGGTAGTCTGTTGGAGAGGGGGAAGTTGTGAGCGGATTCATCCGTTCGCGTAGTTTGATTGGGATAATGTCGGTCTTCGCGATGTTCATGCTGCTTGGCGCATTGCCGTCCGAGGCCGCCGCCCAAATTATTATTCCAAAGATCCCCGGCGTCGAGCCTGCGACCACCCCCAGGGAAATTGCCACCACCCTGGAGGTTCTCGCGCTTCTTACAGTGCTCACCCTTGCGCCGGCCATCCTTATCATGACCACGAGCTTCACACGCATCATCGTCGTGCTGAGTCTCTTGCGTCAGGCGCTCGCCACCCAGCAGCTCCCGCCGAACCAGGTCCTCATAGGCCTCGCGCTTTTTATGACTTTCGTCGTCATGGGCCCCACCTGGAACGAGGTAAACCGCACTGCCCTCGCGCCGTACCTCGCCGGTGAAATCACCGACCCGCAAGCGGCTTTCACCGCAGGGGCCAAGCCTGTTCGAGCCTTCATGATCCGCCAGACACGGCCGCAGGACGTTCGCCTTTTCATGCAGTTTGCCGGCATCGAGATTACCGAAAGTTCCACGTATTCCCAGGTTCCGACGACTGTCCTCATGCCCGCCTTCATGATCAGCGAACTGCGCACAGCATTTGAGATGGGCTTCAGGCTTTATCTGCCGTTCCTCGTTATTGACATCGTTATTTCCTCCGTCCTGATTTCAATGGGCATGCTCATGTTGCCCCCGGTTCTCATAAGTCTTCCGTTCAAGCTGCTGCTTTTCGTCCTTGCCGACGGGTGGCACCTTGTCGTCGGCTCGATCATGGCCTCCTTCATGTGAGGATGACTGATGGACCCTGTGCAGATTGCAAGTGATATAGGCAGAAGCGCCCTCCAGGTGACGCTCATGCTGGCGCTGCCGCTCCTTTTGACAGGACTGGCCGTAGGCGTCATCATCTCCGTGTTGCAGGCGGCCACTCAGGTCCAGGAGCAGACGCTTTCCTTTATCCCCAAGATCCTTGCCATGATGGCCGTGCTTTATCTTCTTATGCCGGTCCTCATTCAGACCCTTGTGCAGTATGCAAGAGAGACGTTTCTGGCCATTAAAACAGTTCCTTATTAGGCAGAGGTGCGGTCCGTGGACCTGGTTTCGTTTGCCACAAATGAATTCATCGGCTACATCCTGATACTCTTCAGGGTGGGCTCCTTGATGATCGCCGCGCCGCTTCTCGGCTCCGCCGTCGTTCCGGCCCGCGTCAAAATCGCGGCCTCCATGGTCCTCGCGCTCCTGCTCGTGCCGGTTGTCCACCCTATCATCCCGCAGCCGCTGACGCTTGCCTATATGGTCAAGGTCGCCGCCTCCGAGTCCGTCGTAGGACTCCTCGTAGGATACTCCGCCGGTCTCATCTTCGTTGCCGTCCAGCTCGGGGGCATGCAGGTCGGCCAGCAGATGGGCACCGCCATGGCCAGTATCTTCAACCCCATGTTGGAGACGCAGGATTCTCTCGAGAGCCAGTTCTTCTTCCTGCTGACCGCCTTCATCTACCTCGCCATCGGCGGCCACCATATCCTCCTTGCCTCTATCGTCGGCAGTTTCAAAACGCTGCCGATCGGCGCGCTTGTCCTTTCTCCGCGCGTCCTCGATATGGTCATTGAACTCTTCGGCTACCTCTTTGCCATTGCCTTCGCCATAAGCGCGCCTGCTGTGCTGGCGCTTTTCCTCGTTACGGTTGCAATGGGTTTTGTGGCTCGCACCGTGCCCCAGATGAATATCCTCATCGTAGGCTTTCCGGTGCGTATCCTGGTCGGCACGATTGTCCTGCTGTTCACGTTGCCCGCCATCGGCCATTTCATAGCGCGAATGATCGGGACTCTTCTGTCGGGCCTTCCGGCCCTTGTTTCCGGAGCGGTGTAAAGTATGCCTGACAGTGATTTAGGCGAAAAAACCGAACAAGCAACGCCGCGGCGTCGCCAGGAGGCCCGCGAGAAAGGCCAGGTCGCAAAATCAAGCGACCTCTGCGCTGCCCTCACGCTTCTGGGTTCGCTTATTATTTTCCAGGTCTCCGGCCGCCGCATGCTACAGACTCTCGCTCTTCTCACCAGAAAATCGCTCGATAGCCTCCATGTCGGAGCGCTCACACAGGATTCCATCCGCTTGTACTTCGGCTTTGCTTCGTCCTTCATCTTTTCAGCCGTCGCGCCCCTTGTTTTCGGTATCCTCGCCATAGGCATCGCTGGCAACCTCCTGCAGTCAGGATTCATATGGACTTCCTCTCCGCTGACTCCCGACATCGCCCGTCTTGACCCCATAAAAGGCATCGCCAACCTGATTTCCAAGAAGGGCCTCGTCCGCCTAATGGGCAGCCTGTTCAAAATCATCGTCATAGGCGCCATAGCATACATCACCATACGCGATGCTATCCCCGCCACCGCCGACATCATTGGCCTGGCCCCCGGCGAGATACTACTCTTCGGCGCCTCCATCGTCCTCAAGCTTGGCTACCGCGTTGCCATGGCGCTTCTCGTACTGGCGCTTTTCGACTACGGTTTTCAGCGCTACCAGTACGAGCGCGACCTCATGATGACCAAACAGGAGATCAAGGAGGAGATGAAGCGCATGGAGGGAGATCCCCTCACGCGTGAACGCCGACGCAGAATGCAGCGCCAGCTCGCCATGCAGAGGATGATGGCCAATGTCCCCAAGGCCGACGTTGTCATCACCAACCCCACCGAGCTCGCCATCGCGATTCAGTACGACCCGGACAACATGGACGCACCGCTCTGCGTCGCCAAGGGCGCCGGCTTCATCGCCGCCCGCATACGCGAAATCGCCGCCGTCTCGCGCGTCCCTATCGTCGAAAACAAAATCGTCGCGCGTCTTCTCTACCGCAAGGTCGAGGTCGGCGCCGCTATCCCCGTCGAGCTCTATCAGGCGGTCGCCGAGATTCTTGCGTACGTCTATCGCATCAAGGGAAAGACCCTGCCCGAAGCGGCAGGGTAGAAAGGCACTAAATGACCACAATGGCACTCACGACAGGCGCGGTTGCAAGGGCGTTCGCGCGCTACCGTGGCGTGCTTATCCCCATTGCCATTGTCTCTCTTTTGGGCGTGTTGCTCTTTCCGCTGCCGTCCGGCATCCTGAGTTTCCTGCTGCTCGTGAATGTGACGCTTGCCATACTCATCATGCTCACGACCGTCTATGTCCGCGAGCCCCTCGAGTTCGGTGTCTTCCCGAGCGTTCTGCTCATCACTACGCTCTTTCGTCTCGTCCTTAACGTGGCCTCCACGCGTCTCATCCTCTCGCGTGCCTACATCCTTAAACTCGAGGCCGCCGGTTCCGTCATCAAGGCCTTCGGCTCATTTGTCGCCGGCGACTCGCCACTCATCGGCTTTGTCATCTTCTCGATACTCGTCGTCATACAGTTCGTCGTCATCACAAAGGGCGCCACCCGCATATCTGAAGTCGCCGCAAGGTTCACCCTCGACGCCATGCCCGGCAAGCAGATGGCCATCGATGCCGATCTCAATGCCGGCCTCATTGACGAGACTGAGGCGCGCCGCCGTCGGCAGACCATCACCCGCGAGGCCGATTTCTACGGGGCCATGGACGGCGCCTCCAAGTTCGTCCGCGGCGATGCCATTGCCGGCATCATCATCACCATTATCAATATCCTCGGCGGCCTCATCATCGGCGTGTCGCACCAGATGACCGTCTCCGAAGCGGCCGGCGTCTACACCAAGCTTACCATCGGTGACGGCCTCGTCAGCCAGATACCCGCTTTCGTCATCAGCATCTCCGCCGCTCTTCTCGTCACCCGCGCCACCTCGGTCTCGAATCTCGGCGAGGACGTCCTCAACCAGGTCTTCGGAAAGCCGATGGCCCTTGTCATATCCGCCGGCTTCCTTCTTGCGCTCGTCGTCACCGACCTCCCGAAGATCCCGCTTCTCATGCTCGCCGCCGGCTGCGCCGGCATTGCCTACACCATGACGCGCACCGCAAAGGCCGCCGTCGTCGCAAAGGAGACCAAGGAAAAAGCCCAGCACAGGGAACCCGAGCCCATCCCCACCGCGCCGGGTGTCGACCCCCTTGAGATAGAGGTTGGCTACGCCCTCATCCGCATGGTCGACCGTGCCCAGGGCGGCGACCTCCGTGAGAGGGTTCAGGCCATCCGCCGTCAGTTCGCTGATGAACTCGGCCTTGTGATTCCGCCTATTCGCATCCGTGACAATACCGTCAAGCTCTCCGGCAACGACTACGTCATTAAGATCAAGGGCGTCCCGATTGCCTCCGGCACCGCCTATCCCGACTACTATCTCGCCATGGATTCCGGCCTTGCCTCCGGCAAACTCCAGGGCATCGAGACCAAGGAGCCCGCCTTCGGCCTGCCCGCAACCTGGATTCCGGCGGCTGAGCGTACCCGCGCCGAAAACATGGGTTTCACCGTCGTCGACGCCGCCTCCGTCGTTGCCACGCATCTCACCGAGACCGTCAAGGGGCACGCCGGCGACATCCTTACCAGGCAGAAGGTCCAGGAACTCCTCGACCAGGTTAAAAAGCAGAGCCCTGCGCTCGTCGACGAAGTCATTCCCAACCTCCTGCGTGTCGGCGACGCGCAGAAGGTCCTTCAAAACCTCCTGCGTGAGCGTGTCTCCATCCGCGATATCGAGACCGTCCTCGAGACTCTCGGCGACTACGCCGGACGAACCAAGGACACCGACATCCTCACCGAGTACGTCCGCAACTCTCTCGGCCGTTGGATCACCCGCCAGTACGAAGAAAACGGCCGTATCCACGTCGTCACGATCGCGCCTGTCCTCGAGGATAGGATTGGCGCCGCCATCCAGCACTCCGACGCCGGCGCCTTCATGAGTCTCCCGCCGGATGTCGCACAGCGCATTACTTCCGCGGCGGCCGACGAACTCGAAAAACTTCTGACCGCAGGGCATCTGCCCATCATCCTCACCAGTCCGCAGATTCGCGCCCACGTCAAGCGTCTCATCGAAGGCGTTCTGCCCAGCGTCGTCGTGCTGGCATACAACGAAGTCTCGCGTGAAATTGAAGTCGAATCCTCTGGCATGATAACGGTAGACAAATGAACGTAAGAAAGTACACGGCAACTACGATGGAATCGGCCCTCGCTCAGGTAAAGTCCGAGCTCGGACGCGACTCTGTCATTCTCCACACCAGGTGCTATCGCAAAGGCGCCCTATCCGGCCTCGGAGGAAGCCCGATGGTTGAGGTTACCGCCTCCGACCAGGTGCGCGTCTCCCCGCGGTCCGTAGAGACCATGGCC
>CALMGO010000084.1 GCA_937863625.1 uncultured bacterium | reverse complement strand
GCGAAAAGACTGATGCGCGGCCCGGAGAAAAGGGGATCTCTTCCGGCGCATTTGCCAGGGGGGCCGTCATAGTGGAAGATGCCGTTGTGGTTGAATCAGCGGCCGCCCTTTTAGGGCCGTGTTTTCTTGGCGGCGGGTCTCGCGTCGGAGCAGGCGCTGTTGTCCGTTCTTCGATAGTGGGCCCCGGAGTTGAGATTCCTTCGCAATCCGTCGTCCGTGACTCTGTGCTGCTGAAGGGTGATACGGTCAGCTCTCGGCGAGCGGGCGCGACTTCTTTTGACCACGGCGTGTCTTGCGGCGCGTCCGGTAGCGTGTTCAGAATGTGGCCGTTTTTCTCTTATGCGCGCCTTGGGAAAAGAATAGTCGATATCGCAGGCTCCATCGTTGCGCTACTCGTGCTCGCGACGATATTTCCTATAGTTGCAGTTGCCATCAAGCTTAATTCCCGCGGACCCGTTTTCTATGCCCACAGACGGCAGGGGCTCCATGGCAAGGAGTTCAAGTGCCTCAAGTTCAGAACCATGGTGGCCGGCGCCGAAGAGGCCAAGGAAGAACTCAGGGTCATCAACGAGGTAGACGGGCCGCAGTTCAAAATCGAGGGCGACCCCAGGATAACTCTTGTCGGGGACTTTCTGCGGTCGACCAATATCGACGAGGTCCCGCAGTTCCTTAATGTCCTCGTCGGGCAGATGAGTATTGCCGGGCCCAGGCCGTCGCCCGACGAGGAAAACCAGATGTGCCCATCGTGGCGGGAGGCGAGGTTGTCCGTGCGGCCCGGGATTACCGGTCTCTGGCAGGTCGAACGCTCCGAATCGCGGGCAAATGACTTCCAGGAGTGGATTTATTATGATACGAAGTACGTGAGGGACCTGTCATTTCGTCTGGATGCTGCTATCATTTTCAAAACAGTGGTGGTCATATTGAGCGGTTTCGCGCAGTTGTTTGTCTCCAAGCGCGACGGAGACCTCGCGCCAAGATAATGGTGTCGGCCGTTCACTTGGGCCGTTTATGGCTTTACGTGGCAAGGGGCTGAGAATGGATGCGAAAAGCAAGCCTGTGGGGCGTTTCAACTGGAAACTGATCGTAGTGTTGCTAATGGGCCTCGTCGTGCTCGGCGGCACTCTATATGGTCTCAGACAGTGGCGCCGCACTTATATGGCGACGCGCTCCTATGAAATCGGCATGAAGGCATACGAAGCTCGCGATTGGACCGCTGCCAGCCGGGACCTGGGCCGCTATATTTCAGTCCACAGGCAGGACGTCGACGCCACCCTCAAGTATGCCGACGCCCAGTTGCACATACAGCCCCAAAAGATACAAAACGTTCAGCAGGCTGTGAACGCATACCGCAGGGCATTGACGATTGAGCCTGGTAACCCTGAGGCGGCTGACCGCGTTTCCCAGATTTATCTGCAGTTGGGAATCGCCGGCGATGCGATCCCGGTGCTTGAGACGCGCCTGGCAGCGGCGGACGACCCCGGCGCCAGGCAGATACTTGCCATGTGTCTCGCGATGACGGGTAAAATCCCCGAAGCGGCTGAGCAGTTCCGGAAAGTGATCGCGGACTATCCCGGATCAATAGCCGCATATCAGCGGCTCGCGGAACTCATGCGGTCCCGCCCAGAAGAGGTGTTGGGATCGCCGCTTGAAGTCTTGAGGTCCGCCGTTGCAAGAAATCCTCAAAGCGCCGATGCGCACATAGCGCTTGCCGCGTATCTTCAGAGGTCGTCGGCGTCCCAGGACGCGCGCGACGAGGCCGCAAGAGAGATAGATGTTGCTCGCTCCCTCGATCTTGCCAACCCCTCGACTAGGGTGGCGCTTGCCGCGCGCCTTCTTGACCTTGGCGATTTCAAAGGCGCCGTCGACCAGTTGGAATCCGCCGCCGCGGCTGATGACAAGCTCCTCGCGCTCTGGAGTGTCTATGCGGCTGTTGCGAAAGCATCCAACGCTACCGAAACGGCTGCCGAGGTGGCCGAACGCGGGCTTCGCTCGCTGGCCGACCAGTCGTACGTTTTCATGCCTACGGCCATTGACCTCTACATTTTCGCCGGCAAGAACGACAAAGCCGGTGAGACTCTGAACGCGATACGCGAGGCCGACCCCAAGCGCCCCGACATTCCGTATTTCCAGGGTCTCATAGCTCGCGCCAGCGGCGATTACAGGGAAGCGGTGAAGTGTTGGCAGGTGGCCGCCGCCGCGGACACTACCTCTCCGCAGGTCCGCATGGCGCTTGCTCAAGCCTATGAGGCCGTCGGCGACCTTCCCGCCTCGGTTCGTGAACTGAGAATCCTCGCCGGGCGGTTTCCGACTGCCCCGGACGTCCGTCTCGCGCTGGCCAGGACGCTCGCCAAGCAAGGCGGCTGGAGGGAGGCAGCTTTGCAGAGCGCCGAAGCCTTGAAACTCAACGGCGCCAGCATGGAGGCACGCGTGATTGACCTCAATGTGAGGGCCCACGTGGCCGTCTCCGAGCAAAGCGGAGCCGATGTCTGGAAGCAAATAGACTCTGAACTGGCCGCTCTGCGCAAGGCGGCGCCGGATAGCCGCATGATAAGCCTTCTTGCCGCGGACATCTCGCAACTGCGGGGGGACACTGCGGAGACTCGTCAGCTCGCAGCCAGCCTCCAGGCCGACCCCGATACCCGTCGCCAGGGGCTCCTGCTCGAAGCGCAGCTGCTTTACAGCGACGGACGCACCGACGAGGCTGTCGCACTTGTGCGACGTGTCATTGATGATTACCCCAAAAGCTCTGAGCCCGTTGAGTTTCTTGCCGACCTTCTCACGCGCCTTGGCTCCGATACCGAGGCCCTTGCCGTAGTGACGGCGGCTGTCAGCCGGGTGGACCTCTCCGACGTGCCGCGCCTTCGCATGCTTCTGGCCGGTCTCTACAGGCGGTCGGGCAACGTGAAAGAGGCGCAGAGGATTCTGCGGGATCTCGCCGCCTCCGACCCTTCCGACGTATCGTCGCGGTTCATGCTCATTAGTCTTCTCGACGAGTCCGGCATAACCGAAGCGGAGAAACTCGTTGGTGAGATAAAGGCCATAGAAGGCGAGGACGGGTTCCGCTGGAAATATCAGCAGGCGCGCATCTGGCTGGCTTCGCCGGAGTGGAAGACGCACTTGGCCGATATCACCGGGCTTCTGGAGAGCAACATCCGCACGGACCCGCGCGACCTCTACAGCCTTATACTGCTCGGGGTGGCCGAGGAAAAGGCCGGCCGGCTCAATCTTGCCGTCGAAGCATATCGCAAGGCGTACCTTCAGGAGCCGTCGGCGCCGGAGGTGGTTTTTTACCTCGTAAACGCCCTTCAGAGAAGTAATAACCTCGACGACGCCGGTAAGATACTTGACGAGGCCGCACGCCGCGGAGTGGACAAGAAGAGCCTCTCAGGTTTGAAGCTTGGACAACAGGTTCGTCTTGGCCAGGTTGGTCAAGCCATAGCGACAACCGAGGAAATGCTCGCCGTCGAGCCGGACAACACGTCTCTCAATATCTTCCTCGCAAACCTCAAGATGAGGCAGAAGGACTTCGCAGGCGCCCGGACAATTCTCGATGGACTCGATGCCTCGGATACTGCCGTCGCCATGGCTCGCGTGGACCTCCTGCTTCGCGAGGGGAAGGTCGACGAGGCTATGACCGTCTGCAACAGATTCGTTGAAAAGGATGCCTCCGTAGGGGCGTATTTCTTCAGGGGGCGGCTGTTGGCGGCCCTCGGCAGGCTTGACCAGGCGCAGGCTGACTATGAAAAGATCGCTTCCATTGAGCCCGATAATCCGCGCAGCTGGATGCTCTTGGCGGACTTCTTCGCGGCTCGCAAGATGACTGCGAAAGCCGTCGAGGCGATTGAGAAAGCGCTCAAGCTCGATTCCAATAACCCCGCCACGGCGCTTAGAGCCGTGCGACTGTACTCCCAGAGCGACGATCCCGCCGTTCGGGCGTCCGCGGACACTTTGCTTGAAAAAACGCTTGCCGCCAATCCAGGCGACGCGGACCTGAACATCTTCAAGGCCAGACGACTCATTTCCCGCGCCACCGAAGAGTCTCTTGCCGCCGCGCGCACCATTCTCACCGGCGTTACCCTCCGCGATCCCGCCTCGGTTGAGGCATGGTCGCTTCTCGCTCAGGCGGCCCTTTTCGAGGGGCAGCCGGACAGCGCGCTTGAGGCGATTTCGAGAGCCATGGCGGGTGACCCTGACGACACTCAGAAGCGGTTGCTGCTGCTCCAGAAGGCCGCAGCCGAGAGAGTGCGATGGCCCGCCCTTGCCGTCACCACACTCAAAAGCCTGTGGGATGAAAACCCGGGTGACATTGCCGCCGGCCTTGCACTCGCTTCGGCTTACAGGGAAACAAATGACTATGATAAGGCGGTCTCAATGATAGACCGCATGCTTGATGTGGCCGCCGCGCGCGATGTGGTCGCGCTTGAACTGGCCGCCGCTGACGTTCTTCTCCTTCAGGGCAAAACTGACGAGGCCATCGCACGAGTCGAAAAGGCCGCGGCGGCTTCGCCCGACGACCCCAAGCCGTCAATATCACTTGCGTCTATGCTTGCTGGCGCCGGCCGGATCGAGGAGGCCAAGGCCGCCGTGATCGCCTGGCACAAGGCTCATCCCGATGACGCGCGTACGCTTGTGCTTGCAGCCGAAGCCATGTTGGAGGTGGCCGCCAGCGTCTCCGATGACCCCTCGATTAACCTCAGGAACCAAGCCGTTCAAAATGCGGCTCTCGTCATACTCGAGAGCGCACTGGCCACTTTCCCGGATGAGTTCCGTGTTCGTCTCGCCGTCGGCGCAGCTCAGCAGTCCCTCGGCAATAATGAGAAGGCCGAGGTAAAGTACCGCGAAATACTCGCGACATCTCCGGATAATCCTGTTGCACTTAATAACCTTGCATGGCTCCTCGACGACGGGGGCTCCCGCCTCGCCGAAGCCTTGCGCCTGGCGGATCGCGGTCGGGCGAAATACCCGGAGTTCGTGGAGTTGATCGACACGCGGGGTGTCATATATCGGCGTCTTGGGCGTCTTGATGATGCCGAAAGGGAGTTGCGTGAGGCGATAAGGCTTTCACCCGTCAACTCGCGAAACCTCGCCACCGCGCGTTTGCATCTGGGGGAGGTTCTCGTCGACAAGGGGATGACTCAGGCGGCCGTAGAGATGCTGAAGGCCTCTCTCATACGCAGCCGCACGATGCCGGGTCTTGCCGCTGAAGACAGGCAGCGCGCCCTTGCGCTCGTGACTCAATTGACGGGCCAGACCGTAGTTCCTCAGCAGAACGGCGTTGGCTGCTTATGGCGCCACAGGCGCGCAGGCGTGGCGGGTCAGTTCTTCATGCTGCGCTTGCCGCATCGTGCTCGCGGCGTTTCCAGTCGCCGACGCCGTCCCACCAGTAGTCAAGTACCGCGGCATACCACCTGCGTCGGTCGCCCTCAAACCTTTCGACCACGCCTGTGTACAACTCCCTGAGCGACGCCATCCCGCCCGCCTGCCAGATTTCAAGCGCCACCAGCGCGCCTCTGTTGGCTCCCTCGGCCGGATTGCTGTCTGTGGCGGCCAGAAGTTCGGCAAGCTCGCGCTCGCGCTCCTCGATTAACTCCCGAAGCCCATCGAGAACCTCCCGGTGCTTCGCGCGTATCTCATCGAGAAGCCTCTTCTTGGTCGTACGAAGCGCCTCGCGCTTGGCCCTCTGCGCGGCCAGTCGCTCTGCCCTCAAACGCCTGCTCTCCGGCAGAGCCGACTCTATCATCCCCAGGGCCGGATCGACAAATAGCCATACCACGTATGCGCTCAGCACCGTTCCAAGCGCAATACCCCTGACCGCTTCAAGCGGGCCGGCGCCCAAAAGGTAATCGCTCCCGACGGCAATCCCCCCAAGAATAGGCACAAGCACGTAGAAAAACCGGTAATATACCGAGCCCGAGAGCGGATGTTCAGCCTCGATGCGTTCGCCCACCGCGCCGCGAAAGACCGCAAATCCGTAAATCAGCACGCCGAGAAAGACTATCACTATGCCGTGTGCGCTGATGGAGAATACCGCCCACCAGTCGAGATGAGCCTCGTAGAGGCTCCAGAAAATGATGAGGGCCGCGCTTGCCGTAAACTGCGCCGTCACTGCCGTGTGGAGTTTTCTGAGTTGGCGATCGTTGTTCACTTTGTCTCCGGATATGCGTCCGCGGCCCGGCGCGTCTGCTTTCGGCCGGTCGGTATGATTATAGCACTATATACTACCCCTGGCAAAGGCGGCGGTTGCATCTTTGACCGTTTTTCAACGCCGCAGCGTCTTTCACGACCACCAGTTCTTGAAATGCCAGTTGGGAAATATATCTATGCCGACCAGCGTTTTGATTACGTAAAGTAAAAGCAGCGCCAGAACCACCAGTATCAGAAAACACGCTGCAAGCACCAGCGCCCCCATTGCGCTGAAGGCCCGCTTGCGCCGCTCAAAAAGGACATGCCGCACGCGCTCGCGAACGTCCTCCTCAACCAGGCGGGTGCAGCGAGGGTCGACGGCCACGATCCGCTCCAGGCGGCGGGCGGCTCGCTGCGCGACATGACGCGCATCGCCGGAGCGAACCCCCGGATCTGGGTCGACATCTTCCTGGACAATCGCGAAGCCGTCGTCGCGGCTCTCGCAGAGCACCGCCGGCGCATCGAGCAGCTCGAGGCTGCGCTCACGGCCGAGGACGGCGGTCAGCTCGCGCGCTGGATCGCAGAGGCGGCCACGAATCGCCGCCGTATGCTCGCTACGGCCTACGGCGACCCCGGGGAGCTCCAGCGTCTTCGTGTCCACCTCCCCGACCGCCCCGGCGTGCTTGCCGGCATCTTCCAGGCGCT
>CALMGO010000083.1 GCA_937863625.1 uncultured bacterium | reverse complement strand
ACGGTATGGACTCAATGGACTGGATGGACTCTGTGGACCGAATGGACGTCATGGACTGAATGGACCGCATGGACTCAATGGACTCAATGGACCGGATGGACTGCGTGGACGGTATGGACTGCATGGACTGGATGGACTCTATGGACCGAATGAACGTCACGGACTGAAGGGACCGCATGGGCGCCATGAACCGCGTGGACTGCGCGCGGAATGAGGTAGGCTGGAGGCTGTAGACTGTAGGCTGGAGGAGTCAGGCGGTCCGCTCCCGACACCCGCCACAGGCGAGGTAAAGGTCGGGACGTTCCGCAAAGACAAAAGGTAGGGGGACACTATAAATAGTTTCCCCGGGGTGTTGGGGCTAAGCAGGGGTGGATTTGCCGGTGGAGGTGCGGTGTTCGATGAAGGAGGGGTGGGTGGCGTTGTTGAGGGCGGTGTCGTAGGTGATATCGCCTTTGAGGTAGAGGTCGAGGAGGGCGGCGTCCATGGTGTTCATGCTCTGGTTGAGGCCGGTCTGGAGGACGGAGTAGAGCTTGTGGGTGGCGCCTTCACGGATGATGCTGCGGGCGGCGGTATTGACATTCAGGATTTCACAGGCGAGGACACGGCCGGGGCCTCCGGCGCGGGGGAGGAGTTTCTGGGCGACGACGGCCTTTAAGGTATTGGCGCACTGGTAGCGTACCTGCTCCTGCTGGTAAGCGGGGAAGACGGAGATGATGCGTTCGATGGTCTGCGTGGCGTCAGGGGTGTGGAGAGTGGCAAGGACGAGGTGGCCGGTCTCGGCGGCGGTAAGGGCGGTGCGCATGGTCTCAAGGTCGCGCATTTCGCCGATGGCGATGACATCAGGGTCCTGACGCAGGGCGTGTATGAGGGCGCGGCCGAAGGAAAGCGTGTCAGTATGGACCTCCTGCTGGATGACGAGAGACCTCTTGTGATGGTGGGTGAACTCAACAGGGTCTTCGATAGTGACTATTTTGGCGCGGCGCTGGGAATTTATGCGGTCGATGATGAAATTCATGGTGGTGGTCTTGCCCATGCCGGTGGGGCCGGTGACGAGGGCGAGGCCGCTGGTGAGCCAGGGGATGGTATCGACAAAGGGGGGCAGGTGAAGCTGGTCGAGGGAGCCGATATCTTCCTGGCAGACGCGTACGGCAAGCTCGACGCGTCCGCCGCTGTAGTAGATGCTGACACGGCAGCGCTGCTGAGACTCGTCGATGAGGGAGAAACAGAGTTCGCGTTCGCGTTCGAGGATGTCGCGCTGGCTCTGGGTGATGATGGAATTGACGAGAGTTTCAATCTCGGTGGGGCCAAGAGGGGGCAGGTCGGCAAGGATGATCTCACCGTCGACGCGAAATGCCGGGGGGCTACTGGAAACGACGTGAATGTCAGAGGCGCCATGGCGGCGGGCGGCATCAAGGAGACGGGAGAATTTCATGAAGTTATCACCTTCCAAAGAGCCTGAGAAAGAAACCCTTAACGCCGGAACCGACGGAGAAGGACTCGATTGAGGTAAGGAGCGTCTGCGCGTCGCGGTGGCCGGGATGCATGGCGAGGACCTCACGGACCGTGCGGCCGGCCTGCGGGGTGAGGCCGATTTTGACCTGGCAGCGGGCGGTTTCGAGCATGACAAAGATGATGCCGGGCTCGCACTCGAGGGCGCGGGAGAAGTAGCGGACGGCGAGGCTGTGGAGGCCGTGAAACTGGCAGGCGCGGCCGATCTCGCTGAAGACGTGCCAGGACGTGCCGACGAGGCAGACGGCCTTGCTGAAGCAATAGTCATAGCGGCCGGAACTGGTGGCAAGAAGGACCTCGCCGCGGGCAATCCAGGGGTAGGGGCCGCAGGAGGGCTGGCGGATGGCGAGGTCGGCGATAGTGAGGGCCTCGTCCGGGCGGCCATGGCGGCAGACGGCCATGGATTTGGAGGCGAGGAGCTCGGAGTCGTCGGGGAAGAGGTCGAGGGCCTTGTCGGCCCAGAGGGCGGCTTCCTTGTATTCCTGGAGCTCGATGAGGCACCAGACCTGGCGACGCCAGGCCTCGAAGAGGAGTTTGTCCATTTCGAGGGCGCGGGAGTAGAAACGGAGGGCGTTGTCAAAGTGGCCTTCCTGGTACTCGCGCTCGGCCTTGAGGCAGAAGATGTCAGGGCCGATGTCCTCGACGCGCGGCTCGACATTGAAGTCCTCGTGGTCGCTAAACTCGAGTTTGGTGAAACGTCCCATGTGGCTCCTAAAGGCGCTGCATTCTGGAAAAGGGGCTGATGACCGCGACAGCGCGGTCGGTAATATAGGTCACGTCAAGTATACACATCCGGTTGAGGACTTCGGCATCCGACATGCCATACTGCGCGAGGTTAAAGCGCAGAGCATCGGTAGGGATGATGAAGACATAGCCGGGCTCGAGGGTGAGTACAACGTCTTTGAACAACTGGCCGGGCCAGGTCTGAGGGAGACCGGGGATGCGGCGGGGAGGGGAGAGAGGGGCGCCATTAACCTGGAGGCGGCCGTCGACGAAGGAAACGGTATCGCCGGAGACGGCAATGATGGTGCCGAGGTCGAGGCCGCCCTGAATCTGGATGGCTACCCGGCCCTGCGGGACATGGCCAATGGCATTTCCAGAACCCTGGCGGTTGTACTGCACGAGTTCGTAGGGGGCGAGGTTGCGGGGGCGGGTCCAGACGAGGAGGACGCGTTCGTAGTTGCCCCAGCGGTCGTCTACGGCTGAGGCAGGGGCATACATGCGGTATGCGAAAAGGCCGCCAAGACGCAGGACGCCGGCGTAGGCGATATACCAGAGGAAGACGCAAAGGAGGATGGAAACCATGACGCG
>CALMGO010000082.1 GCA_937863625.1 uncultured bacterium | reverse complement strand
GCTTCTGGCCAGGACGAGCCCCATGCCCCTGAACAGCCGTGACGACGGAAGATCCGTAAGCGGTTTCTCAGGGGCCGCCTTGTCATACCATAAGAGTTCTTTCCAGAGGTTTCGGCCGGCAGCCTGGAACTCCTCGACCTTGCAGTGATTGAGGAAGTACTGCGCGTACGGGTCTTTGTATTCTTCGGTAATCATGAGGAGCATATCCCGCTCCCACCATCCGAGAAAGGGCCAATCGTTGTCGTTGATATTGACCACAAGGCCGTTGGGCTTCTGCCCGTATAGGATAAAGAAAGCCGTATTTCTGAAGTGCTCAGCGTCCTTGAGATAGTCCTGCCCTGTCGCAGTCTTGATCGCGGTCAGGAAGTAGAGCGCCGGACGCGTGTCGTGGCGGTTATAGTCCCATCCCTCATGGCATTCGCCGTCGGCGAAAAGCTTTTCCCACATTATCATACTGTCTTCCAACTCCGGCCTCAGGAAGGCAAAAGCCTCCTCCGCAAATGGATCGTCGCCGGAGAGCGCTATCGCCGCTGCGGTAAGCGGCCATGCTGAACTGTATAGCCCGTTGTGGAACGAGCGCCAATTACGCGAGAAGGCAATCCCCTTCTTCCCGTTCTCGACGAGCATGTCGGCCAACGTCTTCTTTTCAGTGTCAGAGAGAAGCGCGTGGCACCAGTCGTAGCAGATTGCCGCAGTGCCGTCGGAATACCCTCGCGCACCCAACGCGACCACTGCCTCCACCGCTTCCCGTCCGGACGCTTCGTCACCCGTAATGACGTATACAAGGGCATTGCCCAGAGGCGAGGAGCCTGCAAGACCTTTCACCTCGTCAAGAGACTTCCCTGAGGCTCTTTCCTTGAGCCAATTGAGTTTCCCCTCATCAATCCATATCCGGGGTCTCTCGCTCTTCACCTGCATCGAGTCAAACCGAGTAGGCTTGGCTCTTGCGGGCTCAGAAGCCCCTGCCAACCCGGATGCAGTGATTGCGAGCACTACCGTCAGAAAGAGCCTGGTCATGAGTTACTCCCTTCAGTTGATGTATCCAAGCGTTTTCATCCGCTCTATTTCATCCTGGCTCAGTTCTACGTCTGCAGACTGCCGGACAAGCTCACGTCGAGTGGCCTCCGCGGCAATCGCACCGTATGAAGCGGCCATACTCCGAACCGTATCCGGCAATTCGGCGCTCAGGTTGTTTCTTTCAAGGGGATCCTCTGATTCGTCGTAGAGGAACTTGAATGTGCCGATTTCAGTGGGGATCTCGGCGAACTTGTATTTTGACGATATGAGCATGATTCCAGACTCGGACTCGGCCACAACGCTTCGCCCAACAAGAGGTTTGGAATCAAGAATGGCGCCAGTAAGATCGCTGCCCATCATGCCCGGCTGAGGGGCGATATCCAGGTAGGACATGACCGTTGGAACGATATCCACCAACTGGACAGTATCCGCGACGACTTCAGAATGTGCGGACTCCCAAGCAGGCATCTTCATGATGAGGGGGATTCGTATCTGCGGGTTTTCAAAGCAGTCATGGGGGTGTGTCATGCGCCCGGTCTCGTAGAAATTCTCCCCGTGGTCCGCTGTGATGATAATCCACGAATTATCATACTGGCCACGAGCCCTGAGCTCGGCGAAAAGGCGTGCAATCCCGACGTCCACACTGCGTATTTCGCCGTCATAGAGGTCTACAAGCCTTTGGCGCTCAAGGAAGGACAAGCCCACGAGGGCGCGATCCATGCCGAACGTGTACGAGGTCCATCTGTAATCGGTCGCCTTGGCCTCCTGCAATCCCGGCTGAATCTCTCCCTCGCCTTCATAGAAACGCGTGCGATAGTATGGAGCATGGGGGTCAAAGTAGTGCACGTACGCGAAGAAAGGCTCCTGTGATTGGCCGAGGTGAGAAATAAGCTGGTTTGTCACACTCGTGGCGCCATACGGTTCCTCGTCCCACACGTCGAAGCCCTGGGCGAAGCCGAGTTTGGCGCTTATGTGCACATTCTCGACGACACCAATGGTGGCGTACCCTTGCGATTTGAGTATCTCGGCAAGCGTGGTAGCGTCTTCGGGAAGGCGTTGCGTAACTGGGAGGCTGTCAGACTGGTCGGTCACGACATATTTCACGCCGTGCTGGCTGACGTAGAGCCCGGTGAGAAGCGATGCAACCGAAGGCTTTGTCCAATTGGAGTTGGGATACGCGTTTGCAAAAAGAACGTTCTCAGAAGCCAGAGCATCAATCGTCGGGGTCGTCTGGCGCTGGTAGCCATACGCTCCAACGTGGTCGCGGCGCAATGTGTCAATACAGATTACGATAATGTTGGGGCGCTTGTCTGCGGTATGGCGCCTGCCGAACGTCCCAAAGGCCAGCGCCACCACCAGAAACGCCACTAAGGCTACTGCTATCAGTCTGACGCGCTTAGTCCGCACCGTCGCCTCTCTACACTTCAACGCGGCCTGCAACCATGCTGAGGCCCAAAATGACTCCCTTTACTATTGTCCAACAAGCACGGCGCAAATCCATAGGCAAGCCAGGCGCCTGCGCTCACTGTAAGTAGCCGAGAGCGCGCAGGCGCCTCATGCGCTCAGGGTCGCGAGGCACCGCGTCCAGAGGCGCAGACGCGTCATCTGCACGGGATGCCGTGAACTCCCGCCAGCGCCTGACGCAGGCCGTGGTCCGTGCAGCGTACGACGGCTTCATTGCCAGTAGATCTCTCGTTTCGCCGGCATCACTTTTCATGCTATAGACGCGGAACATGTTGACACCGGAATCCGCCTCCTTAAAGCATGCCTTGATCGCCCCTGTGAAGACCGCGAAACCGGACACGCCTTCGGTGATCACGGTCCTCCGGCGGCACCGCCCGGCTGCTGCAAACGAAAGAAGGTTTTCCCCGCGGCCAAATGCGCCGGCGCCCGCCGCTGCGGCCACCGTGTACGGGATATCCAGGGTCTCGACCGGACCCGAGAGTTTTGCGGGGCCAACACCCCAGGCCACCGGGAACTTCACCACAAGCGGGATCCGTATCTGAGGTTCATACAGCGCGTTCACCGGGTGCTCAATCACGCCGTGCTCGATGAAGTTTTCGCCGTGGTCGGCGGTCACTATGACCAATGCCCCACTATAAAGCCCTCGCTCTATAAGGGCGCTTTTGAGCCTCCCAACCGCACTGTCTGCCCAGGCTATCTCGCCGTCATAGAGGTCGATCATGTCCTGCAAGTCTGTCCTGGACACGCTTCTCATGCCGGCATTTATCTCGTCACGTTGCACGGCCCACTCGGGATACCCCATTGTGTGCCCTTCTGGAAGCGCCCTGCCCTTCTCCGGGCGAAAAACGTCTCTGAAGGGCTCTCGCGGCGAATACGTAGCATGGGGTTCGAGAAAATGGAGATACGCGAAAAACGGCTTATCGCTTCCAAGCCCGGCCTGCCACGAGAGAAACCGCTCAACAATCTCGTCACAAGACATCGTGCCCTGCTCATAGACGTCAAAGCCGCGGGCAAAACCAAGTTCTTCAGCCAGGTGCGGGTTATTAACAAATCCCCCGCACGAGTACCCCCAAGGAGTTCGCCCTGCTGGAATTCCTGCTGCACAACCGGGGCCGGGTCGTATC
>CALMGO010000081.1 GCA_937863625.1 uncultured bacterium | reverse complement strand
CATCGTGCCGGCGTGCACGTATATGGCGACAGCCGTTTCGGTGCTGGCGGCCGGCGCAATCCCGATAATAGTCGACATCGACGACACGATAACAATCGACCCCAAGGCGTGCGAGGCCGCGATAGGGACGCGTACCAAGGCGGTTATTCCCGTCCATATGTGGGGGCTTCCCTGCGACATGAGCGCGATTATGAAGGTCGCAAAGAAGCACAAACTCCTCGTCGTGGAAGACGCATGCCAGGGTGTCGGCGGCGCGTACAAGGGCAGGATGCTCGGGACCATCGGCCACGCAGGAGCGTATAGTTTCAACTATTACAAGAACATCACCGCCGGCGAGGGAGGCGCGTTCGCGACCAACGACAAGAGAGTTTACGAGCGCGGCTCGATCATGATAGACTGCTTCCGGTTTTACTGGGACGGGCGGGACCCATACCTTGAACCTTTCGCGGCCAACGGCGCGAGAGCGTCGGAAATCGCTGGAGCGGTGCTTAACGTACAGCTCGGGCGTCTGCCGGGACTTATCAAGACCATGAGAGCGCAGAAGAAACGGATACTGGCTGAGACGGCCGACACCGGGCTTACGCCGATACGTGCCAACAGCCTCGACTGGGAATGCGGAAGCAACGTGATGTCTACCCTGCCCACCGCGGCGCAGGCGGACGCATTCGCCAAGAAGGTCGGCGGGACTGTCACGTCCAAGACCGGGCGTCATGTCTACACGGAATGGGACCAGGTGCTCGGACATAAGGGGGCGCATCATCCGGCGCTTGACCCCTTCAACCTGAAAGAAAACAAGAACTGCCGGAAGAAGTACACAAAAGACATGTGCGCGAAGTCGCTCGATATCCTGTCTCGGACGGTCTTTTTCGGGACGAAGCCGCTGTCCAATGCGTCTGCGGTTTCGGCGGTTATTAAGAAGGTCACCAAAGCCGCGCGCGAGGTCCTCTAAGAAACCAGTGGAGGAAGCACTGCAATGAAGACTGTCAAGGAGTACAAGGCCGAGGACACAAGCGGGGCGAAGCTCGAAGCGACGCCTGAGGGTCTGGCGTGGTTTCAGGAGGCCGCGTACGGGCTCTCGGTGCATTGGGGGCTGTATTCCCTTATAGGGCACGGCGAATGGGTGATGCACACGGAGAAGATCGAGCACGAGGTCTATCGTCGGCTCATGAAGCGTTTTCGCGCGGAGCGCTTTTCCGCGGAGGAATGGGCTGACCTGATGCTCGAGAGCGGCCAGAAGTTCCTTTTCATCACGACCAAGCACCATGACGGGTTCTCGCTCTGGGACACGAAACTGTCGGATTTCAAGGTGACCAATACGCCCCTCGGCCGCGATGTCATCGGCGAACTGTCCGAGGCGTTGTCCGCGCGAGGCCTCACGCTCTGCTACTACTACTCGCTTCTGGACTGGACTCATCCTGCATACAGAAACGACTGGCCTGCGTATGTGGAGTATTACCAGGCGCAGTTGAAGGAACTTTTGACCGACTACGGGAGAGTGGGTGCGGTGGCCTTTGACGGGTACTGGCCGAGGCAGGAGTTTGACGAGTCTGATGCGTATTTTGCTCCAGGGGGCAAATGGGACCTGGCCGGCACGTTTGACCTCATCCACGGTCTGCAGGCCGACACGGTGATCATAAACAATACGCACATCCTCCCCCTCAAAGGCGAAGACTGCCAGATATGGGAACTGGACCTGCCGGGAGAGAACAAGATAGGCTTCAACACGACCGAGGTCGGCGACAAAGCCAAAGCCGTCTGGTGGAACGTCAACAGCGGTTGGTCATATACTCCCGCAAGCCATTCGATAAAAAGCGCTGAGGATATTTCCGCGGCGCTTCAAAAAGCCAACGCTCTCGGCGCGACATTCCTCTTGAACGTAGGGCCGAGACCATGGGGTGACATACATCCCGATGAGGCGAGAGTGCTTCGCGAGATAAAAAGGGGCCTTAAACGCTGAACCCCCGGGGCCGGCGAAACGATGGCAACCGTATAGCAGGGAGAATCCGTTGGCGCGCACCGACAAGTACCTGGCCTACATGGGGCTGGGTCCCAAACGCGTACCTCACTGGGAACACTGGTCCAACCCGGACGCCGAGACATACCTTACAGGCATCGACTACTACGCGCACCCGCGGGAGTGCCGCCTCAGGATGCGCGAGCTCTACCCGGAACTCGACCTTGCCGTCCCGGAAAGCGACACAGCGATACCAAAGCCGGGCGATTATGGAGAGGCCGGCGATGCGGTGCAGGAGGCGAAAGCGCATACTCATGTCCGATGGGGCGAGGGCGAAAGCTGGCAGTGGGATTGGGGGCACACTTTCAGGACTGCCGACGAGGTCTTTGCATTCTCCCCGCTTGAGCAGGGGGACTATACCGACATACCTGTAGTCGAATCGCACGACTATCGCCACGAGGATAAGCTCTACGAGTACTACCGGAGCAAATGGCCCGCCGAGTGGGGTGATAGGGCGCCCGAAGGCTCGGACGCGATGGTCGGGTTCTACAATACGATGTTCATGTGGCCGCTTTTGACGTTCGGGTGGGAACTGTTCATGGAAACTTGCCTGGACGAACGCTTTGAGCGGATTATGGACGAATTTGCCGAGATAAACAGGCGGGTCTTCCGCGTATTTGCGAGGCTGCCGGTAAATTTCGTCTGCTGTCACGATGACATCGTGACGTCGCGGGGCCCGACGTGTTCGCCGCAGTGGATGCATAAGTACATATTCCCGCGATACGAGGAGTTTTGGGGGATAGTAAAGGACGCAGGCAAGGAAGTCATCTTCATGGTGGATGGGAAAATAGACGCGCACGCCGATGACGTGATTGCCTGCGGGGCGCGGGGGATAATCACCGAGCCGTATACCGATTTCAAGTCAATAGCTCGCAGGCACAATAACTGCTTTCTCGCCGGCGAGGGTGACAACCGCGTACTCTGCCGTAACAACGCCAACGAGATAAAGGCGATGGTGCTCGACATGGTCGAGACTTCGAAAGAGACCCTCGGCTACATGATGTGCATCGGCAACCACATCCCTTGGAATGTCCCCGGCGAGGCGGTGAAGCGCTATATCGAGTACTCTCGGGAATACGCGAAGAGATAGGCTGTTTCGCGCGGGTTTCCAGCCTACTCGATAACGGCCACGCCCGCTGGCGGTACCGCCACGACGTTTACTCCCGCCGCAAGACGTACAGTTTCACGCCGGAGTTTCTCGCCCCTGCATGAAAGCACCGTAAGAGTCTTTTCCCCCACCGGCTCGGAAAGGTCAACGATGAGCCTGTCGACGAACGTCCCGTTTACGAAGATGAGCGTCGCAGGCGCCCCGGAGGCCATGCGAACCGGAGCGTCCGCATAGACGGCGGCGACGAGTTTAGCCTCGTTACGGGCGATAACGACTGGATAGAGCATCCCCGGTCCGGCTGGCTCGAAAATGCCGTCAAGAAGGACATCCCTGTGCTGCCGCCAGAACGCGAGGTAAAAGCGGAGCATCTCGACGTGCTCCGTCGGTATGCGGTCGAGGAGCATGCTCACCTGCGGCACACTGAAAAGCGTGTGGATAAGCTGCATGGCTGCGCTCTCGACGCTGTCCTGCGGATGCCACATGACCATGTCGGAGTGCGCGGGTGTGGAGCCGGAGATAAGGCGTATGTCGACTGTGCTGATGCGATTCCCATGGTAGTCGCCCGGGACGTCGCCGGCGCGAAACATATTGCCGTACTTCCGCATCATTGGGCCGATGTAACTCTGGCGAAACTCGATGAGGATATTGGGATTGATGGCGCGAAGACTGCTCATGGTGTCGGTCAGGAGACGGTCAACCGCCTCCGGCACCGAATCGATGTCGCGTCCTCCACCGAAAGAGTCTCGCGTTTCGGGGGTGAGCTCGAAGGTATCGACGAAATCGAGTTTGAGGCCGTCGAGGCCGTATTCCACGACGGTTTTTTCGTACAGGCCGACGAGGTACTCGCGGACTTCGCGGAAACGCGGGTCGAGGACGAACCAACCATCAGTGGAGGCGGGGTTCAGCACCTTGTCTCGAAAGCGCGCATACGCCTTGGAGTGGATGCCGACGAAGGGCACTGAAAACCAGAGGATATACTTCATGCCGGCATCGTGAACGCTCTTGACATGGGCGGCGAAAGCGGGGAATTTGGATTTTGTGACCAGCCAGTCTCCGCAAAATGCGTATCCGCGGCTGTTGTCGTCGGTCTGCCAGCCGTCATCCACTATGATCGATTCCATGCCGAGGCCTTTTGCAGTGAGGCACTGTTCTAAAATAGCCGTCGGCGAGAGGCGCTGGTGAAAACTGTACCACGAGGAATACATGGGCAGACGCGCATGATCCGGGACGGGCGCGGGCGCGCATGACGGCATTGAGGCCCACCAGTCGGAGGTATCGGCGAGGGTCTTGTGCCAGGGCACGGGCCTCGTGTCGAGTCGAAGCGTCACGTCGTAGGCGACCAGAGGCGCCGAAGACTCGGCAAAAAGCGTGACTTCGCACTTGACAGAGGCTGTTTCCTCGACGACCCCGGCGGCAAGACGCGTGGCATTCAGCGCGTCGGAGAGGGCGAAGGTCAGAGAGTTTCTATCAGCGGAGTCAAAGAGGGCATACACGGGAGCGTTAAGCGTGTTTCTGCTGTCGCAAACGCGTCGGGCGCGCCACTCTGCCAGTAGCGTGCGGTCTGTCCCTGAACCTGGGAACCAGCGCAGATGAATACCCGCGAGAGGGAGGTGCCAGACGAGCCGCAGGGAGCTCGGGCGGGTCGGCTGTGGCGAGCGAAACGAGAAATTCACGTGTGTCAGTCCCTCGGCGATCTCTTCGACGGAGAGAGACACCTCCGCGGAACCGGCATTTCCCTCAAGGTAGAGTTCGAAACCGGCGGCGGATATGTGTACAATTGAAGGCACGGCAACACTCCCATTCAAGACGGCGCCTTAGACAGGTAACGGGCCAAGACCCTAAACGATTATAGTGAGCACATGCGACAGGTCGATAGGCTACCGAACGATGACGTTTCAGGCAAACTTGACGGCGCTGCGCGAAGGATTAGACTACGTCTGGAAAACCGCGAATCTGTTCTGAGACTGTTAAGGGGCTGCAATGACCGGTGGGGGAATTCAAGCCGAAAACATGGATGTGCCGGGCGCCGATACGGTGAGAGGCGTAATTTCCCGCCATGCCGCCTCGACGCCTGACGCGATTGCGCTTGGCGCGCCGGAGCGCTCTGGGATGACTTATGTGATGCTCCTGTCGCAGATCGACGCGACCGGGCGCACGCTTCGCTCGCTGGGAATTGGGCGAAACGACCGTGTGGCCATCGTTTTGCCCAATGGGCCCGAGATGGCCGCTGCATTTGCGGCTGTTTCGTCGTATGCCACGGCGGCTCCTCTTAATCCGGCGTATCGTGAGGCGGAGTACGAATTTTACCTCTCGGACCTCGACGCAAAGGCCCTCATCATCGCGCACGGGATGGAGTCGGACGCGCGCAAGGTGGCCCGGGCGCGAGGCGTGATGGTGGTAGAGCTCTCGCCTCGCGAGCAGGCGGCGGCGGGGGCATTCTCACTTGCGGCGGAGGCCGCGGCCGACGAGTCTCTCGACGGTCCCGCCGAGGCGGACGACGTGGCTCTTGTTCTTCACACTTCCGGCACTACGTCGCGGCCGAAGATGGTGCCGCTCACGCATCTTAATATATGCACATCAGGCGCAAACGTGAGCAGGGCGCTCTCGCTCACGCCAAAAGACCGGTGCTTGAACATCATGCCGCTTTTCCACATTCACGGGCTTATAGGGGCGCTTCTGAGTTCACTTTGGACGGGGGCGCAAGTCATCTGTACGCCGGGGTTTCTTGCGCCGAGGTTTTTCGAGTGGATGGACGAATGCGCCCCGACGTGGTACACGGCGGTTCCCACAATGCACCAGGCGATACTTCAGAGGGCGAGGGCTAACACCGGGATAATCGAGCGAAACCCTCTGAGGCTCATACGTTCATCGTCGTCGTCAATGCCGCCGCAGGTGATGGCGGAACTTGAACGGGCGTTTAACGCGCCATTAATCGAGTCATACGGGATGACTGAGGCCTCGCACCAGATGGCAAGCAACCCACTGCCGCCCGCCGTTCGAAAGCCGGGAAGCGTTGGCGTGGCCTCCGGGCCCGACGTGGCCGTTATGGACGCGGCGGGCAGCCTCCTGGAGCGCGGGAAGACCGGGGAAATCGTCATCCGCGGGGCCAATGTCACCAGGGGCTACGTTGCCAATCCGAAAGCCAACGCCGATGCGTTCACCGGAGGGTGGTTTCGGACCGGCGACGAGGGGTATTTCGACGAGGACGATTACCTCTTCCTGACCGGACGGCTAAAGGAGATCATTAACCGCGCGGGCGAGAAGATATCTCCGAGAGAAGTGGACGAGGTTCTGTTGGACCATGCGGCGGTGGCGCAGGTGGTGACTTTCGCCGTTCCGGACGAAAGGCTGGGCGAAGAAATAGGCGTCGCGCTTGTCCTGAAGGAAGGCGCCTCGGCGACGGAAACGGAAATCCGCGAATACGCCGCATGGCGGCTTGCTGACTTCAAAGTGCCGAGGCACGTCGTGTTTCTAAAAGAAATACCCAAAGGCCCCACAGGCAAACTTCAGCGGATTGGGCTTGCGGAGAAACTCGGCCTGACGGGGGAGAAAGCGGCGCAGACTCAGCAGAAGGCCGAATACGTCGCCGCAAGGACTCCGACCGAGGAGAAGCTGGCAACCATCTGGGCAGCCGAACTGGGACTCGAAAGGGTGGGCGTGCGCGACAATTTCTTCGACTTAGGCGGCTACTCGCTTCTGGCGGCGCGCATCTTCCAGGAAATAGGCACCGTCTTTGGCAAGGTTCTTCCGGTGGTTGTCCTGGTCGAGGCTCCGACGATAGAGAAACTGGCCGCCGTACTCGAATCAGAAGCCGGCGAAGCGTACCCTTCAATTGTGGCGCTTGAAAAGGGCGGCGGCAGGCTGCCGTTCTTCTGCATGGCGAATGCCGATGCTGTCGTGTTTGTAAACCTGGCCAGGCTCGTTGGAACGGACCAGACATTCTACGGACTTCACCCCCAGGGTCTGGTGCCTGCCAATAGCTCCGTTGCTGATATAGATGCGCTTGCTTCACGGTACGTCGAGCTCATAAGGAACGTGCAGCCTGAGGGGCCGTACCTTCTGGGGGGAAAGTGCGCATCCGGGTACGTCGCGTACGAGGCCGCGCGGCAACTGCGTCAGGCGGGGCAGGAAGTCGCACTTCTCGTACTCATGGATGTTCCGGGGCCGTGGAATGCTCTTGATTGGCTCTTGTACCTCAAACGCCGGATCGTCCGGTTCGCCGACCACATGTGGGACCATGCGCGAAACCTCTGGCGGCTTGCCGGCCATGAGAGGTCCGCTTATCTTAAGAAGGGGTTTGGCAGACTGAGCGGTAGACTGAGCCCCGGGCCGAGGGGAACGGCACTCTCCGCCTCAACTCCGGTCAGCAGGGTGATCTGGCGGGCGCTCAAGAACGCGAGGGCGCGTCACAAGCCAGGCCCGTACGACGGCCCGATCGTCATATTCAACACGCCTGAACGGGAAAGACGAGAGGGGTCCGGCCATGCTATTCGCTGGAAGAAACTCGCGAAAGGCGGCTGCGTTGTATATGAAGTGCAGAGTGTGCACGAAGAGATGCTGCACGAGCCGCATGTCAGGTTCGTAGCCGAGCGGCTTAGGGCATGCTTTGACAAAATCGCGGCAGAAGGAGGACGGAGCGGCGCGAGATGAAAAAGGGCGATAGCAGCGGGTGCGTCTGGAGGGTAGGCGAGAGTTGCATCATGCCCTCACCGACAGAGGTCCACGTCTGGCGCGCGGACCTTTTTGCCTTTGGGGGAGAGAGCGCGAGTCTGGGTGCAATCCTCGCTGAGGACGAGATGGCGCAGGCTGCGCGTTTCCATTTTGACGAGGACCGCCTGCGCTACAGTGCGTCACACGCGATA
>CALMGO010000080.1 GCA_937863625.1 uncultured bacterium | reverse complement strand
GCAGGCTGCCGCCTACAGGGATGCCCTCGACAAGAGGGCCGGCATGGGCGACCTGTCGCTCTCGGAAAATCTCATGCGTCAGTTGGCGGCCGATATCGGCGCCGAGTACCTCCCCGGAGGCGGCATAAGACTCGCCAGCGACCTCCTGTTTGATTCCGGCAAGACCGATCTCAAGGCATCCGCCCGCGACAGCCTCAAGACCGTCGCTACGGCACTGGCTTCCAAGGATGCTATGGGCCTTCACCTGCGCGTTGACGGCCATACCGACAGCCAGCCCATCAAGTATTCCAAATGGAAAGACAATATGGAGCTTTCCCAGGCCCGTTCTCGCGCCGTATGGGTCGAACTCAAAGCCGACGGCGTCTCTCCTGAGCGCATGTTTACCGCAGGCTTTGGCGAGTTTGTGGCGATAGACACCAACTCTACCGCCGCCGGAAGGGCCGTTAACAGGCGGGTGGAGCTATGGCTCGTCGTACCGACGGGTGCTTCCGCCGGCAGTGGCGCCTCGTCCGAGGCCGCTCCCGCTGCCATGGAACTCCCGGAACCTACAAAGTAATTTCGCCTACAGTCCGAAATAATAGGGACAGGCTTTTGTCTGTCCCTGTTTTCTTTTAGGTGACTTTTTCCTGTTCTGCGATTGGGAGTCCGCCATGAAACCACGAGCCCTGCCTGCTTTGTTTCTCGCCGTTCTTCTGGGCTTCTCTGCCGCAGTTGTCGCGTCGGCCGCCCAGAGCGCGCAGCCAACCCCTTCCGACGCCGCCTCCGCGAAGGCCGGTATCGCCATTACCGTCGACGATCTCGCTTCCCTGCTCGAACGCAGGGAGACGCCCCGAGTGAAGATAACAAACAGATATGGCGGCGCCGTTACCGGCAAGGCTGTCAGCATCGACCCGGCCGCAAAGAATATCAGCGTTGATGTCAGCGCCGAGGGGATCGGCGTGGACGGCGTGCTCACCGTTGCCATGTCGGTCGTCACCTCCATCGAGGTCCTTGTCCCGCTTACTCCGGACCAGGCTGCAAGTGCCGAGCAGGCTTCCGCCGCCTATATTGCCGCGCTGCGTCGGCCGCCCGCCGCCAAGCCTGAAGCCGCAGATGTTGCCGCTGTCGCTCTTGGTGTCACCGAGGCAGGCCTCATGACTCCCGCGTCCATCCTGAGCACTGATTCGGCAATGCTCCCGCCGGATGATATCCTCCAGACATACCCCCCCGCAGAAGGGTGGGGCCCCGCCCGTTTCTCCGAGATAGTCCGTAAAGCCGTCGTCCTCGGCCTCCAGCCGTTTGGCAAGGACAAGACCTTCCTTACCGATTACGACGCGTGGAAGACGGCCTACAACAGGCGCAGAGACCAGCAGTTGGAGGAGCTGGCCGTCAGACAGAGCACCAATCAGAAAGTCCCGCCGGATTTCGAGCTCTGGCCTGAACTTGCCCCCGTTCCCAGCCTCGAGGGCGCTCCCGTCAGCAACGTGCCGGACGAGCCTGTCGGCGATTCTGGCGATGAAGCTCCGGTCGGTGCGCCAAGTTACCCCACCGGAGAGTAGGTCTTTCGTGGTGTCGTTTCAAAAAGAGAAAGCCCGGCTTAAGCCGGGCTTTCTTTATCAATTAACCGGATTCTACGGTACCACTATATAGGCGCCTGTGACCGCGTCGGACAGTTCTTCGTCTGATACCGACAGCGACTGGAAATTGTACAGCATTACATGCCCGGTACTGGGGTCGAGCTCCACCTTGTACCTGTGGAGCCTGAAGCCCGGCAGGCCTGCATTGTCACCGGCCTGCGGACCCTTGACCTTATGCAGGGCGAGTCCGCCTATGTCGTACCTGTGATTGCGATTGCTATCGGCAAACATCTTCTGCTCTGGCAGCCACTCTACCGTGCCGCCGTCCTTTCCCCTGATGCGCTTAGAAACGACCCACAAGCGCATCTCGCCGTCCACGTCGGTCTTGACGATGAAAAACTGTCCCTTCAACTCAGTTACGCCCGTGGCGATGCTGTTCGGGTCGCCAATGTCCTGTGGCTTGGCGGGCGTAGCATTTATGAGAGCCTCGTTACCGCCCCCCCCGCAGCCGAATGCCGCCACGCACACCGCCGCGACGAGCACTACCAAGATTAGCCTGTGCTTCATCTCAAACTCCTCCTTTCGGCGCCAACCGTCTTAAAGTCACGCGCATAATCAATAAGTCCGCCCACAATCTACACATATACCCGTTCTACCGGACATTTTCAAGTGAAAAGAGCGCCGCGCCCAAAGCGCCCGCAAGTTGAGGGTGTGTGATACTCGTAAACCGCGTCCCGAGACGCCTTTCAAGCGCCGCGAAAAGCGCGCGGTTATGCGCTACCCCGCCAGTCAGCACCGCAGGCTCCCGCGCCACTATGTGGCCCATCACGCTTCGTATCCGCGTTGCCATCGCCTCCACTATTCCCGCCGCTATATCCGCCGCGTCGCGCCCTTCTGCTACCAGGCTTACCACCCTGCTCTCGGCAAATACCACGCACGTTCCCCCAATCTCGACAGGCTGCCTCGCGCCGGCTGCCAATTCCCCCAGCCGGTCCACTCCCACCCCCAGCATCCCGCTGATAACCTCCAGAAATCTCCCCGTGCCGGCCGCACACCTGTCGTTCATTACAAAATCCGATACATCTTGGTGCTCGTCTATAGATATGAATTTCGAGTCCTGACCGCCGATGTCCACGACCGTACGCACTCCCGGAACGAGGTGTATTGCCCCTCTTGCGTGGCATGATATCTCTGTCACTCTTCTGTCGCCGCCTACCGAATGCCTGCCGTAGCCGGTGACTGTTGTATATGTAATCGCATCACCCGAAATCCCGGCCGCGCCCATGGCTCGACTGAGCGCCCTCGCTGCGCTTGCCTGGCTTGCCGCTCCTGTATCCTCGACCGCCGAGGATACAATCTCTCCAGCCTCATCTACGAGCACTACTTTCGTCGCTCGCGCGCCGCTGTCGATCCCGCAGAAAATCATTCCTCGCCGCCCCCAAAGAGCCGCCTGTGCAGAAACGTCGGCAGCCGGAGAAAATAGTATGCCCCGCCGGCCGCCGCCGCCACCGCCGCCGTAAACTCAAACGCCCCTCCCCCCAGCCGCAGTCGGTAGTATACTGCCGCCGCGACATAAAGAGCATAGATGGCAAAACAGGCGTACTGCGCGACGGCTACCGTGCGCGCTGAAGGGTAGGGATTGCTGCGTGTGTATCTGCGCGCGGCCAGTATACGCGCCGCCCAAGCCACCCCGATGCACATGAGCGTTGCCCCGAAAAATAGCGTCACGAGAAACATCTCCAGGAGATTCGCCACCCTCTCCCCGGCTTCAACATTGAGGATACCCAGGGGTCTCGTCGGCAGCGTCAGGCCCGCGACAACTGCAAGCGCCGCCACGACAAGGAATATTACAAAAACCCGGCGAGCACTCTCAATCGACGCCACTGCGGTGTTTCTGTCGCCGCACCTTGTCCCTTGGGTGTCGGCTCCCTTGCTCATCTCTTCGCGTCTTTCAACCCCGCGGAGAATATCTCATCCCCCGTTGCCCCCGATAGCGTTTCCCCCGCGCGCACGACGACAAATTCATCTGATTCCCAGTCGCCCGTCGCCAGAGCATTGAGAATGGCCGTGTCGCCGTCCACCACCTCGAACTGCCATTTGTGTGTTTCGGCCTCGGCCTTTGACAGTTCTGTATAATCCGGCAGACCGTCAACAGGCATCTTGATATATGTCAGTTTCTTATAGTTCTCGCGCCATCCGCCGAGGACTTTCATTATGTAGTCCGCGTTGTCCTTGCCGTATTTCTCAACATATTCGTTGTACGTCGAACTCAGCCCCAGCTGCGACATGATGTTGTCGGCCAGGTCTGTCTTGCCCCGTTCGGTCCATCCCGTGGTGTAGTAATACGTCCCGGGATTGGAGTCGAAATACTCCCGGTATTTGCTTCGTGATCCGAAAAAAAGCGTAATGCAGTCGTGTGCCCGCGGAATCACCAGCGGCGCCTCACGCGCCGCGAGGCCCAGCGTGCCGTTGTTGCAGAGTCCATACGCCAGCACCACGAACTCGTACTTCTCGCTGTCCGCCTTGTCAATCTCTTCCTGAATCCGCGCCCGCATCTTGGCCGTTTCAAGGTCATGCAGGCCCTTTGGCAGAAACACAAAATCCACCACCTTCGGGCTCCGCGCCGCCAGCGCCGAAATCTCCCGGTGAAATACTTCGCACGCGATAATCAGTATGCGCTTGCTGTTTGACTCAGGCATTGCGCGGGCTCCTCAGGCCCAGTATCAATTCAACCTCACCGGGCGTAATAGATGTCCGTCTTGCAATCTCAATCTTGTCAATGCCTTCATCCGCAAGATGATAAACCTCCGTGTGGAGCGGCGGAACGCCGTTGGCGTGTCCGTTGGCGTGCCTGGTAAGTTTCCGCAGTTCTCTGATGCGCTCGTCGGCGTCGCTTATGAGCGTCGACAACGCGGCGATCTTTGTGTCCAGCCGCCCCTCGATATCTCTCCCGAATTCCATTATGTTCACCTGCAGGCGCTCCATCGCGCGTTGCAGCCTGTCCCGCTGATCCATAGCCGGCTGGCTGATTGCGCCTTCTGTCATCCGCGTCGCGGCGCGCCTCCTGCCAAGCCAGAGTACCCACATCAACAAGGCAAGAACGGCAAAGACCGCAACGTAACCACCCATGTATTCCGGCATATCCGCCCCTATCCTCACGCCTGCGGCTCAATCTCCTCGCGAGCCCTCTCGGCCAGAACCGAGTATACATGCCTGAAAGGCAGGCCTCGCTCGGCGGCAATCTTCCTGACGTCTTCATACTCCGGCGCAACCGATACGTCCCTTCCGGCGCGACTGCCTATCTTCACCCTGAAAGAGCCCCATTCGCTCTCCACTTCGACTACTCGTCTGTCGAGCGTCTCGCGTCTCCATTCGCTGTAGCGCGCTCCGAACGTTGTTGTCTCGGCGAAAAGAGCCTCCATGACTTGTTCCCTGTCCTTCTCGGCGGTCAATATCGTCACAAGATGTGCCGGGCGGCCCTTCTTCATCGAAATCGCCGTAATGTATACGTCCAGCGCCCCTGCCGCAAAGATGGCCTCCCGCGCGTAGCCAAGGGCTTCCCCCGTCATGTCGTCGATTGCCGCCTCGATGACCGTCACTTTCTTCGCCGTCTTATCACTTGAAGTCTCGCCGACTATTACGCGAAGAATGTTAGGTGTCTTCTCTCCCTGCCTCGATCCCGCCCCGCTGCCGCCGCCCCTCACGGTCATCGCCGGCATGCCGCCGAATCCACACGAGATCTCGCCCGCAATCGCCACGCCCGTCGGGGTCGCCAATTCGCCCTTTTCTTCGCTCTGGGCCACGGGAATCCCGCTCAAGAGCTCTGCCGTCGCAGGGGCGGGTACCGGCAGAACTCCGTGGGCCATCTTCACCGTGCCCGAACCGACCGCGATCGGCGAAAAATAGCATTTCTCTATTCCCAGAAGCTCAAGCCCCGCCGCCGCCCCCACGATGTCGGCGATTGAGTCCAGCGCCCCTACTTCGTGAAAGTGCACCTTCTCGACCGGGTGGCCGTGGACCTTGGCTTCCGCCTCCGCCACCCGCGCGAATATCCGTTTTGCGAGGGATTTCACGCCGTCCGACAGGGTGCTCGAGTCAATAATCTTCTCGATATCCTTAAGATGTCTGTGAACGTGCTCATGCGGCGCAACAACGTTCACCTTGGTTGCCGCCATGCCCAGCCGCGTAACCTTCTCCGCAGTCACGCCGAGCCCCTCGATTCCCAGCTTGCCGATCGCAGCCGAGAGGTCTTCCACCGCAAGACCGGCGTCCACCAGTGCCCCCAGAAACATGTCGCCGCTGATCCCGCTCAGGCAGTCAAAGTACGCTATCATCCCTGCTCTCTTTCCATGCTGCTGCGTCACAAATCCACCGGTCGTGCGCACTAAGGCATAACCGGCTGCCCCGTCTCAATGCTCTTCTCTACAGCCGCCGCAAGTCTAAGCGCCACAAGCGCCTCATCTGCCGGGATTGCGTATCCTCGGCCGTCTTGCACCGCCGCCACAAATGCTGTTATCTCTTTCTCAAGCGGCTTCTGCCCCTGTGGGGCCTCGCTCAGGCGCCTTAACCCGTCCGGCGTCACGAGCCTGGCCTCGAGCGTCGTTGCCCGCCTGCTGTCGTACGATAGAAGTCCCGCGTCTCCGGCCGCCTCAAACGCGCAGTGAAATCCGTCCATCTCAGCGAAAGACGCCTCCAGATGTGCGATCGTCCCGCTGCCAAAGCGAATCACCGCCAGCGCATAGTCCCTGTCTACTCGTGCCTTCCCCTTGGCAAGTCCCCTTGCAAAGACTCGCTCGACCGGCCCCAGCGTCCATGCCAGCCAGTCGAGGTCATGTGTCATCAGTTCAAATACCGCCCCGCCGTTGCCCGCGATATCGCCGTGCCAGTCGGCTTCCTGTGTTGCGCAGCGGCTTGTTCGGATCGTGCCGGGCTTTCCAAGTTTGCCCGCCCTTATCATGTCGCGCGCGGTCATATATGCCCCGTTGAACCGCGTCGAGTAGCCTATCGCCAGAACCTTGCCGGATTTCCCGGCAGCCTTCGCCATGGCCTCGCCTTCTTCGACTGTGCGCGCCATCGGCTTTTCGCAGAATACGTGCATCCCTTTCCCCAGCGCCTGTATGGCGAGTCGCGCGTGAAAGGCCGTCGGCGTGGCTATGCTTACGCAGTCCACTCCTGATTTCTCGATCATCTCTTCGCTGGACGGATAGACCTTCGCGCCTCCCGACGCCACCCGGCGTGCCTTGCCCTCGTCAACGTCTGATACCGCCGCGACCTTGACGCCGTCTATCGCCGAAAACGCGGCAAAATGGCGTTCTCCCATGTCGCCGGCGCCGCATATTGCCACCCTCATCAAGTCCGCCCCCTCTCGCCTCAGAGTACGAAAAAACGAACTGTGCATCTGCTGCAAATCGATTGCACAACATAAGATATGTTAGCGTCTGCCCATGCCAAATCAACAAAAACGGCCCTTGCCGGTCGGCGCTCTCTCTAAGTGCCTCCACCCGCTTGCAGGGACAGCCTGTCCAGGAGCCTTTTTGCCTCGCCCGCGTATGTGCTTTCTGGATACCCCTCAATGAGTGCGGCGAGCACCGGTATCGCCTTTTGCGCGCCGTCTCCCGCCAGATTCGCGTGATACTCTGCCTGCGCGTACTCAAAAAGCATCTCGTCCATCACGTCGCTGCCGCGGTACTTGCTCATGAGGGCCTGCAACTCCGCCGCGCGTTCCGCAGGGCCGCCGATGCGCTTGGCCAGAATCAGCATAATGTTGTCGGCCATCTTCGAATCCGGATAGCTCTTGATCAAATCCAGCAGGTCTTTTTCGTACCCTTCGCTTCGCTCGTCAAGACCGGCAAATCTCGCGAGCGGCAGCCCGCCGAAATCGCTGTTGTCGGCTATCAACGCTTCTCGGCGTCGTGCGTTGACAAGTGCCCCATACAGTTTCGCGAGGATTGCCTCGCGACGCATCGCTTCTGTCTCGTACAGGTCACTCACGCTCGCGGGACGTTTCGGATCCGCCGGGTAGTAGTCCACAGGTACAAGAGGGGCGATATCCGCAATCGCCAGCGCAAAAAGCTTCAGGCTCTCCAACGTCCTGCCCGCCTGAAATGTTCCCTCCGCCAGATAGTATCTCCCGAGGGCTCCTTGCGGTGTGCCTGGAAATCTCACCGCGATTTCCGCATAGACGGGCAGGCTCTCCGGGTTTATCCGGTCGAAATATGTCTCCAGCCTGCCCAGTTTCGTCAGCGTCGCAAAATCCACGAGCGCGTTGTACATTGATGCCTTAAGGAAAAGCACGTCCGCGACGTCGCCCGCGTTACGGTACTTCGCGATGTACGTGTCGCATGACGCCACCGCGCGCAGTCGCATGGCGTCCACGTATTTCGCAGTGTCAAACACGTTTCCAAGTTGCCTTCCCGGCCGCAAAAACCAGTTGTCAGTGCCTGCAAGTCCGGTGACAAATCCTTCCGGGAGTGTCGCGTTGAAAAGCCGCGACTCATCAAACAGCGCCGACAGCCGCCGCGCCTGAAAAGCCGCCGGCCCGATTTGCCAGAAGAATATCCCCGCCGGAGCCGCCGCAAGAACCAGCGCCAGAAGCGCCACGTGTGCGCTTCTGTATTTCCGGATAACTGCATAGACCGCGCACGCGGCCACAGCCGCCGTCGCCGCGCCGCCTGCTGTCAGCACCAGTCTGTATATCCCGGCCCTGTACAGCGCGTCCTCTGGCCCGAATCTCGCCACGAGGCGCACGTAGTACACCACCGCGAGTACCGATGACACGACCGGCCACGCCGCCGCCGGTAGCAGCCTTGACCGCCGCACGGAGGCCAGCATCCCGAATGCCGGAAAAACCAGCGCTCCCAGATGAACCCCCGAAAAAGCCCCCGCCGCAAAACCCGTGAAAAGTCCCATCGCCGCGCCATAATGAAAGCCCGCAAGAACCGTTATGACAGTCAGACCCGCAATGGTCAAAATAGCGGTGACTTCATAGGGAGGGGATTCATAAATACTGTTGGGAGCGGTCAACGCCATCCTGACCCACGATGTGCGGCTGCCGCCGAATGGCGCCCCTGTGAGTATGTAGTGCGAAAAAAGCCCAAGTGCCGCCGCACAAAACAACACTATTGCCGCCTGCGTGAACTTGTTCTTAATCGATCTCCCGCAATTGATGCAGACCGACTCTTCAGGGTCATCACGGTAGTAGCCGCATTTCACACACAGCATAAGCGCCTCGCGAGCCTGCCACAAAGTCCTTACTCGTTACTTGTCACTTCGTGCCGCTGCTGCTGTTCTCCTGCTGTTTCTTCTGCAGGATATCAAGAATCGTTCCTATCGTATCCGCAGGCGTTGGCTCCTGGCCCTGCGGTTGCGCCTGGTCGGGTGCTTTCTGCGTGCCTTTCAGGAGTTCTTTCTCGATGACT
>CALMGO010000079.1 GCA_937863625.1 uncultured bacterium | reverse complement strand
CTGGCGCGCTCGCGTTTTTTGTCGAGACCTTCGGGCACGTCGTTCTCCTTTCAGCGAATCGGGCGGCGCGGGCTACACGCCAAGCAGGTTTCTCAGCATTGAAAGCGCGGCGACTTGAGCCGTCGCGGTAACGAATGCAACGGCGACGGCAAGGCCCAGGTGGCGCCTTGTAAATATTAACACGAGGATCGCCGCGTGCGCAAGCACAAGAAGCATGAGGAGACCTGCTGCCGAGGCGAAGGATTCAGCGATAAGAAGCGCCGCCGGAGGGCGGTAATTGGCTGCAGCAAGGGCTAGAGCAGTGAAAAAAACGGCGCCGAACATGGCCGTGCGGTGCGTTTCAGGAGGGCTCTGAGCGAGCGAATCTGCGAAAAGGGAGGCGATAACGGGCGAAAGGCAGAGGGCGAAGAAAAGCCCCGAGGCAAAGCGGAGGAAGTTGGGCGTGTCGTAGAGCGTAAGAAAGTTTGCGATGCCGTCGGCGGCCCAGACAAGCGCGGTGGCGATGGCGGGCACGGCAAAGGCGCGAGCGAAGGAGTAGTTTTTCTTCATCGCGAGGAATAGAAAAGGGCCAAGGGCGAGAAAGAATCCCGTGTACAGCCCGGCGCACCTGGAACAAAGCGGCATGGAAAAGACATCACAGGAGAGCGCACGGTCAGACATCTGATGGCAGACTCCGTGGAAGATGAAGAAGAGTGTCTTCATGCCTGTATAGCCGCCATTACGTTGCCGGTCCGGAACGCTCGCACTTGAGCGCCTTACTATCATAGGGGGAAACGCGCCGTGGACAAGAGGGGGCACGGTTAGGCGGGAAGCCGCAAAATTATTGTGTTCCAGGCGAATTTGCTTGACAGGTTTGGCTGTTGCATCTATATATTTCCTCCACTTTGATGCTATCCGATGGGGAACCGCAAACCGTTGAGAGGGGGTGAGGCACGTGAATAAGGGAGAACTGGTCGAAGCTGTCGCAAAAGAGACTGACATGTCCAAGGCGCAGGCGGACAAGGCTGTCAACGCGGTGTTCGATTCGATCGTGAAGGGCCTGAAGAAGGGCGGCAAGGTGTCGCTGGTAGGATTCGGGACGTTCGACGTTCGCAAGAGAAAGGCCCGCACGGGAAGAAATCCGCGTACAGGGGAAACAATCAAGATCAAGGCTTCGAAGTCCGTCGGCTTCAAGGCTGGCAAAGCTCTGAAGGATGCCGTGTAGGACTAAAGAGACGATCGAGAAAGCAAGGGAAGCACGCTCCAAAGCGTGCTTCCTTCTTTTTTGTGCGGTAGATACCTTCTCTTCGCAGGGAGTTCATTTGCGCGGAGCGTGAAACAGATATATACTTTTCATAAGGATATATCCCGGAGACGGCGGCGGAAGGCGAGGCCGACGCCCGCCGTTAGACTTGCCTTTGCCTCGGAGGGTAACATGCCAAGCCCGGATACCAAGCAATGGCACAAAGAGCAGTCCGCACGTCTCTACAAAATACTCTGGGACGTCTTCTCGGGGATAGAGAGCGCCTGCCACCGCTACGCGGGCGGCGGAGACCTGGCCGAGAATGCCGTCAGGGAAATAGCGCGCCGTACCGGCCGACGGGTATACGAAGAGTTGCGCGGGGAACTGGGGGATGACCCGCTGGAGATATGCAACGCCTATATTACAAGACGCATAAAGGAAGGCGTAATCAGCAGAGAATCTGTAAGGATTGAGAGAAACGGCGCCACATATGCCTTTTTCCGTGAGTCATCCACATGCCCCTACGTGAATTCATGCAGGGAAGTGACGGCAAAGTGGCAGCGATGCATGTGCACGCAGAGGATATTCGCGGAACAGCTTCTCGAGGCGGCTACAGGGCGCCCGGTAGAGAGCAGGCTCTTGCGCTCGGCGGAGGATGGGGAGTGCTCTTTTGAGATGGAGGTCCTCGCGGGTGCACGCAAGGACCTCCATCCGGAGGGGGCGGATGAACAGACCCTGACGGAGCACATGCGCGAAAGGGAGGAGTGGCAGGACCGTGAGGCGCAGTACAAGTTGCTTCTCGAGACAATCGCTGACGCCATAGTAGTCGTGGACGAGTCGCACGTGGTTACATACATAAACCCGCGCGCCTGCGGGGTATTTGGGATCCCACCGGCAAAGGCGGTGGGGGCGAAACTGGCGAGGGGAGGCGTGCTGGGTCGCATAGGCGACCTTTGCGTGGAAGCAGGAGAGGAACTGGGGGACTGGGAAGGCAACCGCGTGATAGAGAACCGCGACGGCGACAGGGTTCACAATATATACCTTACGCGGTTTTCTCCGGTGTACTCTCGCGAACGTAAGCGCCTCGGCACCATGATAGTGCTCGACGACATGACGCGTGAGGAGATGCTTCACAGGAAGCTGACCGCGCAAGCGGAGAACCTTGAGAAAGTGGTGCGGGAAAAGACACGCGAACTCAAGGAAGCCAATGCCAAGCTGGAAATACTCGCGAGGACCGACTCGCTGACCGGGCTGGCCAACCGCAGGACATTTGAGGACGTGCTGCGCATGGAACTGCTGCGCGCGTCGCGATACAGACATACGACCGGCGTATTGATGGTCGACGTGGATGACTTCAAGAAGGTCAACGACGAACAGGGGCACCAGGCCGGCGACATGGTGCTCAAATACGTGGCGCGAATACTGTCAAAAAGCGTAAGAGCCAGCGACACGGTTGCCCGGTGGGGAGGAGACGAGTTCATACTTCTTCTGCCGCAGGCGGCCGAAACGGAGTGCAAAGCTGTAAGCCGCAGGATAGCCGAGAACCTCCTTGTGGAAAGCGCCACCGGCCAGGCCGAGCCCGATATCCCCGTGTCCCTCAGCGTCGGCTGGGGCATAGATTCCACCGGCAACAGCGAGGAGGTTGTGGCACAGGCGGACATGATGATGTATGAGGTCAAGGCATCAAAAAAGACACCTCCTGGGCGATGAAACCCCGGTAAACCCCCAAAGCGTGCGTGTTTATACTATTTTTCACGCGCCTCGCGAGT
>CALMGO010000078.1 GCA_937863625.1 uncultured bacterium | reverse complement strand
CAAAAGGAGGTGAAAAAGCGGCGTGTGGTTGTCGAAAACGTCCCTGTACTGCACCTGCCCCTGGGTGCATTCCCAGGCGACGTGAAGATGCTGGGGTTCGTCGGAGTCAATCGAGCCGCGCGTGATAAAGGCGAGCGACATGAGCATGGCGACGGCGAAAGCGGCGATGAGGACTGCGCGTTCGCGGCTGTCGATGCGGCCTGCCGACAGCGGTTGAAGAGGCAACTGGGACATTTGAGCAAAGCCCTCGAAAGGGACCGGTAACGTCGCGCGCAATTCTATGCCGCGAACGCCGCAATGCCAGAAAGAAAGCCGCGGCGCGGCCTGCCCGCGCACGGGCAGACCAAGACCCTCGAAATGCGCCTCCCTATCGGGTAGAATTACCCCGTGAAAAAGGATAAGACAAAGCCCATCGTATACGTCATCCTCGGGGCCACGGCCGCGGGCAAGTCCGCAGCCGCGCTCGCAGTGGCCGGGCGTTTCGGCGCGGAGATAATAAGCGCAGACAGCATGCAGGTCTATCGCGGCATGGATATCGGCACGGCAAAGCCCTCCCCCGCCGAGCGCGAGAGTGTCCCTCATCACCTGATAGACATCCGCGACCCGTGGGAGAGTTTCTCCACGGCTCAGTACGTCGAACTCGCCGACAACGCAGTCGCGGACATCACCGCGCGCGGACGTCTGCCGCTATTGGTCGGCGGCACGGCGCTTTATATCCGTTCTCTTCTCGCGGGGATATTCGAGGGGCCTTCTGCGGACTGGGATTTTCGCGAGGAGATACGAATCCTCGCCGACACAATCGGCATCGAGGCTTTGCACGCCCGCCTTGCCGAGGTGGACGCCGAGGCCGCTGCGCGAATTCACCCAAACGACCTTCGCCGTATCGAACGCGCGCTTGAAATCCATCACAAGACCGGCCAGAAGCCAAGCTCACTTCGCAACCAGTGGGCCTCGGCGGACCTTCGTTACGACGCGCGAATTGCGGGAATTTTCTGGCCGCGCGAAATCCTCAAAAACCGCATCGACGAACGCGTTGACAAGATGGTCTCCGACGGCTGGCTCGGCGAAGTCGAGGGGCTCCTTGGCGACACGCGCGGCATGAGCCGCGAGGCCTCGCAGGCGCTCGGATATGCACAACTCGCGCGCGTTGTCAACGGTGAAATCCCCCTTGCCGAGGCGGTTGACGAGATAAAGCGAAAAACCCGCCGCTTTGCCAAGGCCCAGATGACCTGGTTCAAATCGTTCCATAATGTATGCTGGATTGACGCGTCTTTATGCGCCGATTATGGTGCTGTGGTGAACCGCCTCGCAGACTGCCTGAAATTATGAATCAGACAATTGACTCGTTTGCGCGCCATTTACGATGCTTCTGCAATGCAAGGAGAGCACAGTGACGGACCCGGTGCGCCTGGGGATCATTGGGGGCACATTTGACCCCATCCATCTCGGTCACCTCGGCATCGCCGAGGCCGCAAGGTCGAAATTCGCCCTCGACCGCGTGATTTTTGTCCCGGCCGCCGCCCCCCCTCACAAAGGCGGCCGTTCCATCGCCCCCGCCGCCGATCGTCTGGCGATGATTTCTCTCGCCATCGCCGGCAAGCCGTATTTTGCCGCGAGCGACATTGAAATGCGCCGCGAAGGCCCTTCGTACACGATTGACACGCTTGACGAATTCTCGGCCTTGAATCCCGACGCTAAGATTTTTTTCATCGTCGGGGCAGACAGCCTTTTGGAGCTTCACCAGTGGCATCACGCGAAAGAACTCGCCAGCCGTTACGATTTTATAATTGTCGGCCGGCCGGGAAGTCCTTTGCCGTCTGCAGAGCAACTGGCAGCGCATTTCGGCCAAAAAGCCGCAGAAAAGCTCTGTTCGGGCATCCTGACAGTCGAGCCGTATGACGTAAGCGCGACGGAAATCCGCCGCCGGGTCGCCGAAGGCAAAAATCTCAGCCGCCTTGTCACGGACGAAGTTGCAGGGTATATAATAGATAAGGGGCTGTACGCGAGAGGGGAAGCCTGAATTGGGCGTGGAAATATCACCGGCAATAAGCACGGTATTGACGACTTTGTGGATCGCCGGGATCACGGCGACGCTGGTGGGGGCGATAGCGGTTTTTTCGCGGATGAGTTTCGTTGAGCACTCGGCATTTTTCACGGTCATCCTTATAGTCGCCACGCTGGGCACGGCGGTATCGGGCGTAGGTGTTTTGAAGATGGTCGGCGTCCCGGTGCCGCAGCTGCCGCTTTTCGCGGACGACTCGACGATTCTGCATTTTGTCGCGTATGCGAACATCATTTTTTACGCGGTCCTTTTTCTCTGGGCGGCAAACGCGGGGATCTCCGACGCGGCTGTCCGCCTGAAGGCTTTCGCCGAGCGAAAGAGGCCCTTGAACCGCGCAGCGGCAGCGGAGGCCGAGGGCGATTTGAAGAAGGCCGCGCATATCTATCTGTCGTACCTCGGCGACCACAGGCAGGACATGGACACCATGCGGCTCTACGGGATTTGCCTTGTCAAGCTCGGGCGTTTCAATGACGCCATAGAAGTCTTTCGCAGGATAATGGCCTCGGCACACGGGGTAAGGTCGCTGTCGGCAGGCGTTGAAATCGCGCACATTTTCGAGGCCCGCCTCGGCGACGCCAAGTCCGCCGAGAAGGAGATAAAGAACCTCCGCGAGGCCTATATCGGCACGCCCTTTGAGGCGGAGCTTGAAACGCGAATCAGGCTTTCCCGCACGAGGGACGCCGCCTGCTGACGCCGCCCGGGAGGCTCGCGCCGCGGCAACGGAGACACTGTCGATGCCGACACTTGTACACGTTCTGGGACTGCCTGCTGTGGCTGTGCTCGTATGGGGGCTGCTGACGGTAACGCTCCAGTGGCGGTATTCGTTTTACTGGTGGTTTCGTCCGGCGGTGATGGTGTTTGGGGCGAGCTGTGCGGCGGGGCTCTATGCGCTGTCCGGCAAGGAGATGAATTTTGCCATCGGCGCGTACGTAGTTCTCATAATGGGTTTTCTTATCATTCACATCATGCTCGCGCTCATCGCTATCGGGAGAATCGACCCGGCCGCCATCAGGTTGAGACAGGAAAAGTGGACACATCCCTTGCTCAGAAAGGCCGCTATCCTGGAACGGTCGCTTGATTTTGCCGGGGCAGTCGCGGCATACGATGAGTACCTCGAAGAAAATCCCGCCGACGTTAAAATACGCGGGCGTCTCGGCGAAGCGCTCATCAAGGCGGGCAACGCAAAGCGCGCGATATCCGTGCTCACCATCGCCTTTACCCAGGCCGAGGACGACAAGCAAAAGATCGCGTTCGGAGTGCGCCTGGCCGAAGTAATCCTCGTCACGCAGCATGACCCTCTTACCGCGCGTGCGCAACTCGAACAGGTGAAGAAACTCTACGCAGGCACCGAGCACGAGGAGTACGTCGCGGAACTCTCGGAGAGGATGATGAAACGCGTGGCCGACGGGAAGTACCTCAAGGCCAAACCGCAGCGGCCGCGGTATTAGGATAGCGGCATTAGTCCAATGTCATCGTAGAAAGTTAATCGGGCAGGTACGGGGGCGTGGCGCTACGCCTTATACGTAGACGGTGTCGGCGGCATCTGAAGTGTTTTTCGTCTGGTTGTCCCTGGGGTTACAATAAATGGTATCTGTCCCCAGGTAACTCACTGCTGTGCCGCAGCAGGCTCCACCTGCATGGCGCGTAATCTACCACGCTTCTCACAGGATTCAATGATGTTATATGTGGTTGCGATGTGAGCAGCCGACGAGACATGGTCCGGCAACCGAACAAGCGGGCACAGCGCCGTGCCCCTACGGGAAGCGCACATTACGCTTACTGCCGCGAATGCGTGCGCGGGTCTTTTCAACAGAGCATATCTGTCCACAGTTAAGACCTCCCCAGTTAAGACCGTCGCAAAGCAGGACATCAGGGGTACGTATGCGACGGTCGGTGGCGAGCCTCCAACATGGCCTTTCTGGCCGCCTCTTCCGCGTCGCTTTTTGCTTTCTTCTCGGCTTTCTCGGCCTCCCATGCGGCCCGGGCGGCTTTGTATCGCTCGGTAAGTTGAGGAGTCGCCGTGACGTAGTCGACCATATTCTTCAGTTGATTGGCGTACTCCTTCGATACCAGCGCACCCTCAAATCCCGCCTGCCGTTCCTCTTCTGTCTTCGTGGTCAAAAGGACTTTGATGACGTTAAGCCCCTTGTCTTCATGATAACATGCCAGCAATCCACTTGTCATGAGGAATGTCGCGTTCGTCGGGCCCTTGATACGAGTTTCCCAGGAGAGCCTTGACTTCTCAGCCCTCGCCAGTATTTCCTCGCGCGGCGGCGGGACCTCCCAATGCATG
>CALMGO010000077.1 GCA_937863625.1 uncultured bacterium | reverse complement strand
ACAGTGGCGGACCAATCTCTCGATAAGGGCCGGCATCCAGTTCGACAGGCCCAGGGATGAGGCCGGCGTTTGGCAGGTGCTGGCGGAGTACTACAACGGCAATTCACCAAACGGTCAGTTCTTTGCGCGTGTCATCGAATACGTGGGAATCGGGGTACACTACAACTTCTGAGACCGGTTCATAACGACGGCTGGTTGCAGGTCGTATTAGCGGCCCCTCGCGCGCGACAAAAGCGTCTCTCCGTCAGCCTCAAGACACCTTCACGGGTCGTCCGGTTGCGGCGCTTTTGTATATCGCGTCGAGGAGTTCCATGACGATGAGCCCCTCTTCCCCGGTGGCAATCGGCGCGCACTTGCCGAGGACAGCGTCGACCAGGACCTCGGGAGCGCTGCTCGCGCTCGGGACGGGCGGATGCAGTTTCATATCGTACTGAGCGCCGTCTCGCTCGACGTAGAGTTCGGCTTCGAAGTCATATGCCTCGCCGACATTTCTCTGAACGAGTCCGCCCTTCGTCCCGAATAGGCGCGTTTCCATGAGTTCGGCCTCGGCGATATTGGCGGCCCAGGAAGCTTCGATTTCAAGCGTGGCGCCATTTGCAAATTTCACCATGCCTACGGCCATATCTTCGACGTCAAAGGCCTTGCGCTCCTTTTTGGCCTGGGCGGCGGCGATGTGATTGTAAGCGGACCCTATGACCCAGACCGGCTTTGGATATCCCATAAGCCAGAGGGCCAGGTCCAGTCGATGCACTCCGAGGTCGATGAGCGGCCCGCCGCCCGCGAGTGACTTCTGCCCGAACCATCCGCCGAAGCCGGGCATGCCGCGACGGCGGTGCCAGATGGTGCGCGCGAAGTAGATATCTCCGAGCGTGCCGGCCTCGACCTCTTTCTTGAGCGCAACGGACTGCCCATAAAACCGGTAGGAGAAATTTATCATCAGGTGCTTGCGGGCCTTCTTGGCCGCGGCAAGCATATCGCGCGCCTCGCGGGCATTCATGGCCATGGGTTTCTCGCAAAGAACATGGCAACCCGCCTTCAAGGCGGCCAGCGTCAGCGGCTTGTGAAACTTGTTCGGCGTGGCGATACTCACTACATCGAGTTTCTCGGAGGCAAACATCGAGGCCGCCGACTCGTAGCGGCTGGGGACATTGAAGCGGTCGCCCACTTCCGCCAGCCTTGCAGGGTCAGGGTCGGCTATGGCAACGACCTCGGCGGACGGGTGCTGCTGGTAACTCTTGATGTGCGATTTCCCGACACCCAGACCTATTACTCCGATGCGCACTTTCTTCATTGAAGAATCCTCTTTCTATGCTTTTGAGCGAATGGGTTCAAGTGGCTTGACGTTTGGGCAGTTGTCGGCCATATTGACGCGAGGAGCGGCCCAGCGGCAGGCGTTGAGGATGACCTTGCGGATGTTTTCATCGCGGAAAATCGGAAACGTCTCGTGTCCCGGGCGGAAATAGAATATCCGTCCGTGCCCGCGCTCCCAGCAGCAACCGCTCCTGAAGACTTCGCCGCCCTCAAACCACGAAATGAAAACGACCTTGTCGGGTGTCGGTATGTCAAAGCGCTCGCCGTACATCTCGGTGTGAGGCAGCTCGAAGTATTCGCCTATTCCGGCGGTGATTGGGTGTCCGGGTTCGATATTCCAAAGACGTTCCTTTTCGCCTGCCTCGCGCCACTTGAGGGAACAGTTGGTACCGAGCATCGTGCGAAGGATTTTAGAAAAGTGCGCCGAGTGCAGGCAGATAAGTCCCATGCCGGCGAGAACGCGCTTCTGGACGCGCTTCACTATTTCGTCGGAAACCTCATCGTGCGCCAGGTGCCCCCACCATGTAAGCACGTCGGTCTCGGCAAGGACTTTCTCGGTGAGGCCGTGTTCGGGCTCATCCTGTGTGGCGGTGCGGCAGGAGATGTCGGGTGCCGAGGAGAGGCCTTCGGCGATGCAGTTATGGATGCCGTCAGGGTACACGGCTTTGACCTCAGCATGCTTCTTTTCATGGCGAAATTCGTTCCATACGGTAACGCGTATCTTGGCGCTCATAACAGCCTCCTCACACTCTGCTGAAGGGCCTCGCTGGGCCGGACAAAACGCAACGCTACAATCTAACAACCGAGGCCGCGGGCGCAATATCGCCGGGACTTAGAAAAGAAGTTTTTTCACTTAATTTGCCCGTTACGCAGCCAATCGGGCACGGCGGCGTCCAACGCCGGAAAACCGCTTGTGGAACGCTACTCCTGCGGCGCACTCTCAGCCGGGGGCGTGGGCGGCGTCTCTGTTGCGGGGGCGGGACCGGCGGCCTTCTTTGCGGCAGCATCTATAAGCGGCCAGATGTCAACAGGCTCCTTGCCGGGGGTGATGATATAGATGTGTGCCTCATCGCCTTCCTCACCGTCGCCGGCGGCGACGATGGCGATTCGTCCGTCGGGGAGCCAGCGTGGGAGGGACCGTATATTGTGCTCGCTGAGGATCATCACAGGGTCCCGACCGGAAGTATCACTGACGTAGACGCTGCCGAGAAGAGAATCGTCGCCGCTTTTGTCCCCCTGCCGGGGCGTCCAGGCAACGTAGGTTATTTTGTCACGTCCGGGCGAAACGTCAAACAGGCCGCCCATACCGGTATCCAGACCGGCGGGTTTCAAGACAGGCATGAGCGACACGAAGCCCCCGAAAAAATCGAGCCTGTATATCTGGTGCGGGATATTCTCAAAGTCGTTTGCGACAAGAGGCAACTGGAGCGATTGAGAAGAAAAGATAATGGACCCTTCGGCGGTGAATCCCACCCAGAGAAAGTGGCCGAAGACAAGACCGGCCGGCTCCATGACGCGTGACTTCGTTGCGACGTCCCACACCTGCACACTGCCGAGGGAGGCCATATCACCACTGCCGGCCTCTGTCGAGATGACGGCCACGCGGGCAGAGTCGGCCGACCAGCCATAGCCGGAAGAGACCGCCTCGACTGTGAACGAGTAAGGGCCGTCAACCTTGCGTATGACGAGGTTGCGAAGGTCATTCCCATCAGGGGATGGAAGGAGGTATGACGCGTAGGCGCCGTCGGGAGACCAGCGCGGGCTGAACATGCCGACGTTTTCGTATTCCTTGTCAGGCTGGTTTACGCGGTCGAGACTGACCAGGACCTTGCCGGAAGTGTCACAGACGGCTATCTCGAAGTAGGCGGCGCCGTCTTCCTCCTTCTTGAGGACGCAGAGAAGCCGCTTGCCGTCGGGAGAGTACTCGGCGCGGAGAACGCCTTTTGCGACGACGGTCGCAGTCTTGGCGTCAGGGGGAATCGCGTAGAGCGTATTTTCGTGGGAGACTGCAATGAAGCCATCGGGGGCGCCGCTGACGTAGATGGTTTCGAAGCAGCCGACACAGGTGACGGCCGCGCAGATAGTGGCGAACAGGCGCATGAGGGTTCTCATATCGAGTCTCCTTCATCGTGCATTTTGGAAGAAGCCTTGGAATCAAGAGGGACAGGGTATGCCCATATGCTGTCCGGTCGCGCGGAAACAGCCGGTCGGGAGTACCTGGCGTACGGCCGCGTGCTCCAGAAACCTTCCTGGCGCTGTGTGAGTCTGGCAACGATGACATCGCGGCGCAAAGGCTCTGCGCGTCCGGCTCCGAAGTGCGCACCGAACCAGCCTCCCGCGAGGGCTGCGATGAGCGCAGCAGCAGCGGCGGTCCACACCGACACGTGGCGACTGCGGGCACGAGAGGCTGGAAACGCGTTCCTGCGCTCAGGTGCGCTCTGGACACACTCTTTTCGCGCTGTGTCGAAAAGCGCGGTAATGTCCTGGAGCGCCTGCCGACATGCGGGACAGAAGGATATGTGGGCTCTGAGAGAAACCTCTGAAGCCGAATCCAACTCTCCTGCTGCCATGTCGATGATTTCGCTGTCATATTCGGGGCAGTTCATGGCGTGGTTCCTTTTTGAGAAAGCCGGGAGCGCAACTTCCTGACGGCATGGTGAAAGCGCGACTGAGCGGTTCCGACGGGCACGTCGACAATTGCGGCTATCTGTCTGTATGTGAGTCCGTCGAGCACCTTGAGGAGAAAAACCTCGCGGTGCAGGGGGTCGAGTCCTCGTATGGCGGCGGCGACATTGCCGGAGGCTTCGCGCAACTGGGCAACGGCGGGAGGCTCACTGGCCGGGTGGCTGCGTCCGGCGGCTTCCGGCGACTCACCGTGGGGACGCCGGGCCCTCAGGTGGTTAATGGCCAGGTTTCTGGCGATGGTCATTACCCACGTCCTGGGGGCGGCAACTTCCTTAAAGCGAGGAGCGGCGGCAAGGGCGCGGGCGAACGTCTCCTGCATGAGGTCCTCCGCGACGTGAACGTCTCGAACCATGCCGAC
>CALMGO010000076.1 GCA_937863625.1 uncultured bacterium | reverse complement strand
TGCGGGCCCGTGGCATACGTACCGGCCGTTTACAGAAAGCTGATACCGGCTGTCCGCCGTAAGAGTGATGACGCAGCACTTCACCGCCGACGCGAGTGAGAACGACCGCCTCGCCTGCACGAAACAGTTCACGAGGTCAAAACCCTGAGGCCCCGTCCATATCCACTGCGCCCGGCCGAATACCTCCTTGGGATTTCTCGACAGTGCACCCATCCGCCGCCCCTTTTCTCTAAGTGTTGGAATTGTTCACTCGGCGCAATTGTCCATAAGCGCGCTCAACCTGTCAAAGGTCTCTCGCACACTGACAGTCGGGATGCGCGTTATGGCGACTTGCCATGGGCTCTTTTTCGCTTAGAATGCACCCCAGCGACTGCCATGCGTAAAGGAGATCCGCGCCATGTCCAGTGAAGCTGTTCAGGCCGAGGATGGGAACATTTCCGCTGTGCCGGAAACCCGCGTGGTTCTCACAGTCGAGTCGGTAAGCAAGGTCTACCGGATGGGCGAGGTGGATGTCCACGCGCTTCGTGACGCTTCGATAGACATCTTCCGGGGCGAGTTTCTCATAATCGTCGGCCCCAGCGGCAGCGGCAAGAGCACGCTCCTTAATCTCATCGGCGGCATGGACCGCCCCACATCGGGGACCATCTCATTCAGGGGCGAGAATATTTCCGCGGCCTCGGACAGGCGGCTTACCCTGTACCGCAGGCATGAAGTGGGATTTGTCTTCCAGTTCTTCAACCTCATCCCGACACTGACCGCACTTGAGAACGTTCAGGTTACCTGCGAAATAACCGCGAACGCGATGGACCCCCTTGAAGCGCTCGCGCTCGTGGGGCTTTCCGACAGGGCCGACCACTTCCCCTCTCAGTTAAGCGGCGGCGAGCAGCAGAGAGTAGCCATTGCCCGCGCTCTGGCGGGCAGGCCGGGAATCATCCTATGCGACGAACCGACCGGCGCGCTCGACGTGGAGACCGGCAGGGAAGTGCTCTCGATACTTCTTCGCCTCAGCCATGACCTCGACCAGACTGTCGTGCTTATCACTCACAATAACGCCATAGCCGCCCTCGCGGACCGCGTCGCCACTATAAGAGACGGCAGGATAATCTCCGTCGCTCCAAATGAGCCGCCGCTGCCTATCGACGAGATAAAATGGTAAACGTAACACTCTTTAGAAAACTCACGCGCGATATCCGTCAGCGCAAGTGGGCCCTTCTCGCGCTGGCGGTCATCATCGCGGTCGGCGTCGGCTGTTATATCGGAATGGCCTGCGTGTACAGGGACCTCGACGGCTCGCGCGCGGATTATTACCGTGACTACCGCCTCGCGGATTTTACCGTGGACTTGAAACGCGCCCCCTCCAGGGTCATCGACGTGGTGGAGAACCTGCCCAATGTCAAATCCGTCCGCGGCAGGGTCAGCATCGAGGTATCCCTCGACCTCAACGGCGCCGAGGAACCCATCTCCGGCCGGGCTATATCGATGCCGCTTATTCCCAGGCCTGTGCTTGACGACATCCTTCTTCGTTCGGGCACTTGGTTTAGCGGACTCGACGAAAACGAGGTCATCCTGAACTCCGCCTTCGCACGCGAGAACGGCCTCGTCCCCGGCAGCAGGATAAAGGCCCTCATGCTCGACAAACAGCATGACCTCCTCGTCGTGGGAACGGCCATGTCGCCGGAGTTCGTCTATCTCATGCCGCCGGGGGGCTCTCTCGCACCGGATCCGAAGATGTTCGGCGTTATGTACCTTCAGGAAGACTTTCTTCAGAAAGCAAGCGACCTCGACGGAGCCTTTAATCAACTCGTCGGCACGGTGCACAATTCGTCAAAAGAGGCACTTGCCTCCACGCTCGACCTCATCGAGAGGACTCTCGATGCTTACGGCGTCGCCAATGCTGCGCCGGTCGAGGATGAGCCTTCCGTCAAGTTCCTGAGCGAAGAACTCAAAGGCCTCAAGGTAAC
>CALMGO010000075.1 GCA_937863625.1 uncultured bacterium | reverse complement strand
AGGTTGATCCGGACTACGGCACGCGCGTGGCCAAGGGGCTCGGACTTGACGTGAAAGAGGTCAAACGGCTGGCTTCCCTGTCGCAGGAGGACAGGGTCAAGGCCACCGCCGAATAACCGGCCGAGTCGAGATGAAGCGCAGACCGCGCTGATGTAAGCGTAAATGGCTCGGTGTGAAGTGTCTACTGAGTCAGGCGAATACGCTTTCGCCTTCACGGACGATCTTTACTGACTTGTATCGCTCTGCAGAGGCGAGAAGGGCGTTCTTGCACACTTTCGAGTCGGCCGTGAAAACGGTCCCGTCGCAGGCTCGTCCGCAACTGGCTCGTCCATAAAGCCTGAGCACGCGTGACGCGCCAAACATGACGATTACTCGGGCGTCGTCGTGCATTTCGGCTACGACCGTTGACTGGCATAGAGTCTCTACGCATGAGCGTCCGCTCATTTTCCCAATGCCTGCGCGCTCGCGCATGTCCGTTATCACCGCGTGCTGGCAGAGTTCGTCTATCCGTGCCTGCCCGGACATGGTGTCCACCACTGAAGTGCCGTCAAGGCGCACTATTCTTGCGCTGCCGATGAGCCGCGTGATGTGAACGTCCGAGAGGCGCTTGACGATTCCCGAAAAGTACACCCCGCCTCTGCCGTTCAAGTATCCCGGTGCGCGCCTGCCTCGCACTTGGTACACGTGCTCGACAACGTCGCCCCACTCGGTTGGGATAGCCCTCAGATTGCGGCCGCTGTGCCACGCGCAAAGACTGTCGGTCAAGTTCGCCGCTGCGCTCAGGACCACATCGGGCGGCTCCTCGATGCCTCTTGCCTGCAACCCGCCTCCGTCGACAAACGGCGGCAGAATGTCGTACTCCCAATAGTTCTGGCGCGCGAGCGAGGTGTTGCCGGGCACCGCGAAGTGTTCCACTATTTCGTTATGCGTCCCCCATGGAAGATGAAGGACACTGCCGTCGCGCGTGATAATGGCGTTAAAATCCTGCACACTCAATCCCTCCGGTGGTGCTGACATTATTCAGGGTGACGACAGGCGGGGCAAGTGGAAATCACCATGCGCGGTTACTGCACCGGTACGGGTGGCTACGGTATCCAACTCGCTCTGTTCCGTGCGGTGACGACTTGCGCGCCCCCAGACAATGTAGAGAATGCGTGGGGGACTTGGTAAGCAGTCAGATTGTCTCCCTGCGCGGCGCCGCCACCGGGGGATTTCCTTTTGCATGGAGAATCACTATGAGCGCGAAGAAAAGCGTCATGCACGTCCTTAGCCACACTCATTGGGACCGCGAATGGTACCAGGATTTCCAAGGATACAGGCAGCGGCTTGTCTTTCAGATGGACGCGATGATGGACCTCCTGGAGGAGCGTCCCGAATACAGGTATTTTCACCTTGACGGCCAGACGTGCCTCCTCGATGACTATATGGAGGTGCGTCCAGGCGGGCGCGCGCGTCTTGAAAAGCACATCCGTTCCGGCCGTATCCTGATAGGCCCGTGGTTTGTCATGCCGGACGAACGGCTCCTGTCCGGCGAGAGCATGGTGAGAAATCTTCTGCTCGGACACGCCCTCTGTCGCGCCTGGGGCGGCAAGCCGATGCCCATCGGCTATGTCACGGACGTATTCGGCCATGTGTCGCAGCTGCCGCAGATACTCGGCGGTTTCGGCATTGATACGGCGATGCTTCACCGGGGAACTTCCTGCGCGCGAGAGAAATCCGAAATGGTGTGGGAAGGCGCGGACGGCACCAGAACGCTCCTTCTGGCGGTGTACCAGTACACAGGGTACAACGACTTTGTGACATTTCGCGAATGGAATGACGACCAACTGCGCGACTATGAGAAGATCAAACTCGGCCTCGCCACCACTGATGTCTTGTTTGCCCTCGACGGCAACGACCACCAGCCCGCATGGTGGGATGTTCCCGAGGAGTTCGCGCGCGTCAACAAAGTGTTTGCCGGGATACGCTGTGTGCATTCGTCCATGCCGCGCTTTCTGGCGGCGCTCCGCAAGGCGCTGGGTTCCCGCTGGACGCGCGGGCGCAAACGCTTCGTCGGCGAACTGACAACCCCGGCCAAAGAGGGGCAGTGGAGTCACACGATGTGCGGCTTCGGTTCGAGCCGCTTCTATCTCAAGCAGGCAAATGACGAACTCGAAATCCTCCTGCCGCGTGTCGCCGAGCCGCTCCACGCGTGGTCGCTTGTGCTTGGCGGGCCGAGTCAGAAGGGCTTTCTCGACAAGGCGTGGCGCTACCTCCTGCTCAATCACCCGCACGACAGCATCTGCGGATGTTCCATCGACCAGGTCCACCGCGACATGGTCTATCGTTTTGACCAGGCGAGGCTCCTTGGCGTCAACTCCGCCTGGGAGAGCATCCAGACGATCACGCGTGGAAACAGATTGACCGGCGGCCCCGGCGAAAAGAGCGTGGTGACCCTCTTTAACCCCGCCGACAGCGACAGCGGGCCAGTTGCGCGGTTCTCGATTGACATCGCCGCCGCTGCCGACGCGCCCGCGGACCTTGTGCCGGTGCTTACAGATGCGGCCGGAGTCGAGGTGCCCCTGGAGACGATTAGTATCGAGCGGCGGGTCAGAACGGAGCCGTTCACCTTC
>CALMGO010000074.1 GCA_937863625.1 uncultured bacterium | reverse complement strand
ACTCGCCGCAGGCGATGAAATCGGCGACGAAAAGACTCTCTTTACCCCCCTCGGCCAGCTCGTGGAAGACGTGCGCCCGAAGGACCGCGTCCTTATCGACGACGGCAATATCGCCCTTGCGGTCATCTCGAAACGCCCCGGCCGCGCGCGCTGCAAGGTTACCGTCGGGGGCACGGTCAGCGACCATAAAGGAATCAATCTCCCCGGCGTGCCGCTGTCCATTCCATCGATTACCGACAAGGACATCGTCGACCTGACCTGGGCCGCCAAGGCCCGCGCCGAGTACATAGCGGTATCCTTCGTGCGAAGCGCCGGCGATATCACTCTCGTCAAGCGCCTCCTCCACAAAATCAACAGTCCCATAAAGGTCATCGCCAAGATCGAAAAGCCCGAAGCCGTCACGGCCATCGACGAAATAGCCGCCGTCTCAGATGGGCTCATGGTGGCCCGCGGCGACCTCGGCGTTGAAATGCCCCTTGAGGACGTGCCCGTCGCCCAGAGGCACATTATTGCCACTGCGCATGCAAACGACATCCCGGTAATCGTGGCCACACAGATGCTGCAGTCCATGACCGAAAACCCGCGCCCGACTCGAGCTGAGGTCTCAGACGTAGCCGGGGCCATCTTCGGCGGCACCGACGCGGTCATGCTCTCCGGCGAGACCGCCTCCGGCAAATATCCAGTCGGCTCAGTCAAGCAGATGGCGGCCATCGCGGAGCACAGCGAGAATTTCCTCGAAACCACGGGCCAACTTCAGCCGGTCCTTTTCTCGAACCCCGTCTACTCCATCGCCGACGCAGTCTGCCATGGCACCAATTCCGCGGCGCGCGACCTCGGCGCAAAGGCCGTCTTTATAGCCACCACGAGCGGCAGAACAGCGCTTCTTTTTTCGAAGTATCGCTTCCCGGGCACCCTCGTCGGAGCCAGCGACGACCCGGAGGCAGTGCGCCGCATGGCCCTCTACTGGGGCGTAATTCCTGTGCGCGTGCGCAAATGCGCCAACCACCACCATCTGCTCGCCGTCATCGAAAAAGCCGCCGTCGAGCGCAACCTCGTCGCACCCGGCGATACGCTTCTTTTCGTCGCAGGAAGCCCTCTTGGCAAAAGCGGCGCCACCAATCTTCTTCTTGTCCACCGCGTCCTCACGCGCGATCGCACCGAGGGCGCAGCCGTCATCACCGGCGCTACACCGCACGGCAGGCTCTATATTGATCGCAAGCGCTGCATCCGCTGCGGGGTCTGCATCGGTTCCTGCCCCGCGCTGATCTACAAACTGGAAGGCGAACAGATCGCCATCAATCGCGCCGGTCTCGACGAATGCCAGGGCGATTGGAACTGCGTCAAGGAATGTCCCGTTCAGGCAATATCGGTAAGGCGCAAGAAACGCAAGGCAACTAAGAAATGAAAACTATTCTAATTCTGTTTGTGCTTATCGCCGCCGGATGTCAGTCGGCCCCACAGCCCGCTGCGCCGACCGAGCCCCCTTTGAAGGCCGAGTCGCAGGATGATTTCGCCCGACTCTACCTTGTCTCGCTCGGGGTCCTATCCGAACGCTTTCCCATAGCGAGCGCCGAGGAGGCCAAGGGGCTTATCGAAACCCAATACCTCATCGGCCCATGGAGCATGACCTCCCCAAAGGTCAACTACGCGACGGCAAGTGACGCCTTTTATGAAACGCTCCATACCACCAGGCGTCGCGCCATACTCGCCATATCGCATGACCCGGCAGCCCCCATTTCGCTTGAGGTCGAAAGGGGCCGTTTTGTGAGAGTCTCCTCCGATTCACTACCCCGTGGCACATATTCCCTCGACGTCACACAGAGCGTTGATGAGCGCAGCGCCGTCGGCCGATGGGTAGACGAGGGGCGCGACCACGCGCTTGAGGAGAGGATTCTCAGCGAGATTATCGCGCGCTACGACGCAGGTGCGTCATAACATCGCTATTGCATCCACGTCGATAATACCCTGGACGGATCCCGTAGATTTGACGAGTTTTTTCACGCCCAGAAGCGTTTCCTTGAGGCTCTTCGCGTCGCGCGCCTTCACGACAAGATGCCACCTGTAGTTGCGCATGATGCGGGACAGAGGCGCAGGCGCAGGGCCTAATATCGAGACGCCTTCCCCCGCCGTCGCGCCAAGTGCCTCCTTCACCTTGACCGCGTGCGCCTCCACCTTTGCGGAGTCTTCCCCGCGAAGCACGATCCTCGCCAGCCTTCCCGCCGGGGGGTAGCAGAGTTCCAAGCGCTGCCGCATTTCGCTTTGCGCGAAACCAAGGTAGTCATGCCGCGACGCCGCCTGTATCCCGAAATGCTCGGGTGTCATCGTTTGTACGACTACGACGCCGCCTTTGGGCCCGCGCCCCGCGCGCCCTGCCACCTGGCTTATGAGCCCGAACGTCCGCTCGCTCGCCCTGAAATCCGGCAGGTTGAGCGATATGTCCGCCGAGATCACTCCCACCACCGTCACGTTCGGAAAATCCAGCCCCTTGGCTATCATCTGCGTCCCGACCAGTATCCCGGTCGTGCCGATGCGGAAATCCCTCAGCGCCTT
>CALMGO010000073.1 GCA_937863625.1 uncultured bacterium | reverse complement strand
CGACGAGAAAAATGCCAAGAAGAAGCATGGCGTCTTTGGGTCGCGGCGATTCGAGTTGTGCGCTTGAAGGCTTGGACAAAGGAGCTCCTTATAAACTTCCTCACGAGTTTTCGGGGATTTGTCGAAATAACGTAAGCCGTGAGGGGATATAAGTCAAGGAAAAGGGCTTTACGATATGATGCCGTGAAGATGGGATTTCTTGACAGCCGCGCCGGTTCTTGCTATATTTGACAAAAAGGTGGGGAAGTAGCTCAGACTGGGAGAGCGCCAGAATCGCACTCTGGAGGCCGGGGGTTCGAATCCCCTCTTCTCCACCATTAGCAGTTAAGGGCGGAGTTAAACGGCTCCGCCCTTTTTTTATGCCGCCGGCGGTTCGGCTGGCAAAAAAGGAGCCTTGCGCGTAAATTGTATGGTCAAGGGGGCCGGGCGGGGAGGCCGGATGCGCGAGTTAAGGGCGAGACTTTCAAAGCTGATCAGCCACCGCAGGTTTGCGCTGTGGGCGGTCCTTGCGGGATTGGCGATTCGTGTCGCGTGGGGATTTGCGGCGGGAGACGAGTATCGCTTTTACGATTCGGACTCGTATGTCACAATCGCGGACAACCTGCTGGCAGGCAATGGTTTCCTATGGGGTGACCAGCGCATAGGCAGGCCGCCGATCTATCCGCTTGTGGTTGCGGCGCTGCGGACGAAGTTATTCGGGCGCGAATTTCTCGCGCTTTATCTTTTTCAATCCTTGTTGTCGGCGGCGGCGATCTTCTTTTTCGCGAGCGGCGCGCGCAGGCTCGTCGGAAAGGTGGCAGGCGGGATTACCGCGGGGCTTCTGGCGCTTGACCCGTTTCTCGTGTTCTACAGCGGAACGGTCCTTTCCGAGACGCTATTCATCTTCTTCTTGTCCATTCTCTTTTACTCGGTGGCGAGCATCCTCCAGAGACCGCTCGTAAGGGCGGCGGTCCTCGGGGGGCTCGCGGCTGGGGCGGCATTTCTCACGCGGCCGTCGGTGCCGGGGGTGCTCATCTGCTTCATAGCGGCGCTGATCATCTACGCGCGGCCGCGCCTCAAGGGCGTGATTGCCGGCGCGGTGATGGCGCTGACCGCTGCGCTTGTCGTCATGCCGTGGGCTATACGCAATCACGAGATAAGCGGACACTGGGTGTTTACGACGCTGGGGGTGGGGGCGTCATTGTATGACGGCGTAGGGCCGCAGGCGGACGGTTCGAGCAACATGGACTTTCTCCGCTCCATGCCGGAACTCGATAAGATGAACGAATATTCGCGCGACCGGTACCTTTTGGGCAAGGCGTTTGACGCGGTCGTGGACCGTCCCTTTGCGGTGGCCGGCCTGTCGCTGGTGAAGGCGTACCGGTTCTGGGCGCCGGTGCCTAACAGCGAGACGTTTCGCTCGCCGTTATATATGACGGCGAGTGTCCTGGCGGTGACGCCGGTCTACATCTTTGCCGTGCTGGCGCTTTTTACGGGAGTGATGAGGCGGCGGGATTTTGTGGTGCTGGCGTCGGTGCCGGCGTATTTCACGCTCGTGCACATGGTGTTTGTCGGTTCGACGCGCTACCGCGTGCCGGTGATGCCGTTTGTGGCTATGCTTGCGGCTGCGTTTCTGGCGGCGTTTCTTGCACGTGGGAAAAGGGGCGTGGGGGAGGCGTCGCGGATGGCTTCGCACCGGCACGCGCGCCACACGCTGAAGAGACGCACGTCGCACAAGAAGAGAGGCCTGTCGCTTTTCGTGAGGATATTTGTCCTGGCGTTGCTCCTGGGTGCTCTCGGCGGCTCGGCGGGTTACGCATACTACGCGAGGTGGGTGGCCAATCCCGCCAATATAAGGGCGCTTGCAATCGAGAAACTGGGGCTTCTCTTCCCGGGCAAGAAGGTGGACATATCGACGGCTTCGTTCAGCATCATCAATGGGCTGGACCTCTCCGGCGTGGGCGTCTTTGAAGGCGACGATGCGAGAGTGGCGATAGGCAAGCTCGACCAGGTGCACATTGATTTTCGAAGGAGGAGCCTGGCGAGACTGCGTCTCGTGCCAGAGAGCGTCATCGCGTCGGGCCTCTACCTTGACATCGTGCGCAACGAAGACGGCAACTGGAACCTGTCGCTTCCGGTGAAGGCCGAAGGCGCGGCGAAAAGCGCTCAACTTGCGCCATGGTTCTCGGTCACGCTTCAGGGCGCCTTTGTAAGCATCGATGACCGTTATGATGACTACTCGGTGTCGCTGTCGGTCGAGTCGGCGACGGCCGCCTCGGCAAGCGAGGACCTTGCGCTGTGGCGGATGAGGGCGAATTTCGGCGGGCCGCTTCTGGGAAAGTGGAACGTGAGCGCCGAAGGCGACGTCAGGGAGAAGCGGATTGAGATGCTTTTCGGCGTCGTGGAACTCGACCTCGGCCAGGGCCTCGGCGGCAGGCTGCCTTCGAAGGCGCGCAAGGGATATGACTTTTTCAGTCCATCGGGTCCCGTTGACGTGTCGGGCGAGATTGCCTTTTCGCCGGCGGTCGGCTGGCAATTTGACGTGGAGGCCGTCCTTGCCGGCTGCGGGCTCAAGTGTGCGGCTTTCCCGGCGCAGATTGGCGACCTGTCAGGCAGAATACATTTCAAGACGCACGGCAGCGAGTTTGAGAGTCTCGACGGCAAGGCCCTCGGCGGGAGCGTCGCAATATCGGGGCACACCAGGGGATACGGATCGACGGCCGAATACCACATGACGATTGCTGCAAGCGGCATGCATACGGGGCAGGAATTTACCGAAGCGCTCGGTGAAAAGACAAGCGCCGTGGTAGAGCATTTCTCTCCGAAAGGCATATTTGACGCGCACGTGAAGCTCGACCGGCAGCCGGGGGAGAAGATGCCGCTTTCCAAGGTCATCGAGATATATCCCAAAGGCATGGAGGCAAGCTACGACCTTTTCGCGTACCCGCTCGAGGGCGTTACCGGCCACCTGACGTATGATAACGGGTCGGTCGATATTGAACAGTTGACGGCTCGGCGCGCCCGGGCGGATTTTGTCATAAGCGGCTTTGCCAGAGCCCCCGGAGGCGACAAGGACATAGATATCACCGTGACGTCCAGGCGGGTGCCGCTTGACGAAATGCTACGGACGCTTTTGCCGGAGGGGGCGGCGCGGACATGGAAGAGCCTCGGCGCATCGGGGACGGCCGACGTCGACACTCGCGTTCGCAAGAAGGGCGAGGCGCCGATTGAGCTGGAGGTTGACGCGCGGCTGTCGGGCCTGGGCGTTTATTACGAGGGCTTTCCGTACCGTCTTGACGGAGGCGGCGGCAAACTGTGGGTCTCAGAGGGCCGGCTGGGGGTCGACATATCCAATCTCTCGCATGGGGGCGCGCTATTTGCGGTTACAGGCGGGGTAACGCCTGGGACCGGTGAAGTCGAGGTCTCCGTCGGCGCGACGGGGCTCGTCATCGACAAGGAATTCATGGATGCGCTGCCCGCAGGCGCGGCCGACGTGCTCCGGCGGCTAAGGACGTCGGGCCACGGCCGGGCGAAACTCACCATCTGGCGCGACGCCGAAGGCAAAGGGGGGTTTAAGGACCTCCAGGGAGTTTTTGTCGACGGCAGGGTGCTCATCCCGGAGATGCCGCTGGGGCTTGGGGTGCGAAAGGCGGACTTCAGCTGCGACGGCGAGACGATCTCGTTTGACGGCGTCGAGGCATACGTTTTCCCCGACAACGTGCTCTCGCTGATGCCGGTGGTGCGCATGGCGCTGTTGTCGCGGCCGCCGACGGGGCTGGCGCTTACAGGCCAGGCGCCCATCTCCGGAAGCGGCGCAGGATGGCACACGCAGTTTGAGGTCTCTAACCTGGCGGTGAGTTCGACATTTGTCACAAGGCTGCCCGAGGATGCAAGGGAGACTTTTCAGGCGATGAATGCCAGGGGCCTCGTGGACGCAAGCGGCGTGTTGTCATACTCCGGAGGCGACACGGCGAATCTCGACTATGATGCGGTCCTCGACTGCACGGACGGAGCTTTTCTGCTCGGCCGCGCGGTGAAGAACTTCAACGGTCACGTCAAACTTCACGGACGCTCGGCGGGCGGCATGAATACTCTTACCGCCGGCGGCAGGCTTACATCGGCGGATTTCGGCGGCTACGCCATGGGAGAGACCGACTTCGAACTGACCAAGGACACGGACGAGGCGAGGCTGGACCGTTTCGCCACAAAGGCGCTTGCCGGCGAAATATCGGGTCAGGCGCGCATCGGCCTGGGCGCGAAAAAGGGTTTCGGCGTGAGCGCCGAGGTCAAGGGCGTGAGCCTGAGCGAAACACTCGAGAAAACTTTCGGCTTTCACAAGGAAGGCCTCTCCGGGACGCTCGACGGACGCGTGAAACTTATGAATCTCTCCGGGCGCAAGGGAGACATGATAATCAGCATGGAGGCCAACATCACCAGGGGCACGCTCTGGGAGGTGCCGATGATCCTGGCGGTGATGAACGTGCTCAACCTGAAGATTCCCGAGAGGGCTGAATTTGACCGCGCGCACGTGCGGCTTAACGCGGCCAACGGCACTATCACGATCGAGGAGCTGTCCATGTCGAGCGACCCTGCCACACTTTTCGGCAGGGGCACGATGTCGTACGACGGCGAACTGGATGTGACGTTCTACTCGCAGCCGGGCAAGATCCCCATCGTGAGCCTCCTGGCGGGCGAGGTAGGCCGCAACATAGTACAGGCCAGGATAATGGGCAACTTCGCGGAGCCGTCGATATGGCTTGTTCCCAGCGGGCCCTTGGGCAAGTTTCTCGGCTGGTTTACAGGCTCCGGACGAAAGAAGGCGAAATAAATGCCTGAGGCGATAATATTCGCCGACGCGCACGTGGGCGACGATGAGGCGGCCGCGCGCGTGGAGCGGTTCCTCGACGGCGTGTGTGAGGGGGCGGCTCGCGTCTACATACTGGGCGATCTTTTCAATTTCTGGTTCGGCCCCAAACAGGCGGAGAGAGAGCCTTACGGGCGCGTCCTGCGCGCAATAAAGCGGCTTGGCGAACGCGGGGTCAAGGTGACGTTTTTTCACGGCAACCGCGATTTCTACATGGACGAAGGCACCGCCGCGGCATACGGCTTTACGCTCGTGAGGGACTCAAGCGTCGAGGAAATCTGCGGAAAGAAAGTCTTCATGTGCCACGGCGACATGCTCTGCAGAAACGACAAAAATTACCATCGCATGAGGGCAGTGCTCAGGAACCCGTTGACCGAAGCGGTGTTTACTCGCCTTCCGGCGTTTGTCGCGGAGCGCCTGGCGAGGCTGGCGCGCAGGGAAAGCAAGCGCGCCGTCGGCGCCAAGACCCAGTGGGTTCTCGGCATAGACGATCGCGAAGTGCTCGCGAAGTTGGGCGAGGGGGCCGACGTCGTCGTATGCGGGCACACGCACAAGGAGGACGTGCGGACCTTTGACGCCGGAGGCGTCAGGGGGACGCTTTACACGCTGGGGGATTTCGGCGCCGCGGGGGCGTACCTCGTTTGCGACAAAGAAGGCTTCACTTTTCACTACGCAAAGTCATAATCGTATCCTCGGCCTCGCCCGTCGTGAAATGACGCCGACGCGCGAAGCGGATACTATAACAGGGAGAGAGCATCAACCATGCATCGCACTCACAGGCACGACACATCGGCGAGAAACAAAGAAACGGCGATACATTGCTTCGACTGCGACCAGACATGCTGCAGGACGGTTGTAATCGAAGTGGACGCGCCGCGGTCGCTGAGAGACTACAGCGACCTTGTATTTTACCTGCACCACGGCGGCACCGAGGTCGTTGTCGCCGAGAGCGGCAGAAAGCGCGAATGGTACATTCAGTACCACAGCCCCTGCCGTAATCTGTCAAAAGACGGCCGCTGCAGGATCTACGTCAAGAGGCCGCTTGTGTGCAGGGAATATGACTGGCAGCACTGCGAGCGAAACACCTCCTCCGCCATGCACTACATCCGCTCGACGGAGGAGTTTTACGAGTTTCTAAAGAAAATCGGCAAGACGCGGATACTCGAGAAACTTGTGGCAACGCACAGGCACGACGCGGAGGCGGGACGGGAAACGAGCGCGTCGGCGGCGGAGAAAAAGCGCAAGTCCGCACGCGGCAAACGCGTCTGACAAAAGAAAGGGCGTAGATCCCGTCGGGACCCGCGCCCTTTTTTGTTTTATTGGTTCTACGGAGTTGTCAGTTTGCTGTCGGTGGCCATGGGCTCAACGCTCTCCGGCTTTTCAAGCGTGGGCTCTTCGGCCTGTGGCAGGGAGATTTTAACGACGCGCGACTGGCTCATCCGTTTGACCGTGAGGGCGAGTTCGCCGCCCGGCTCGACGGCGGCCTTGAAATCCCTCGCGAGCGAGACGGGTTGACCGTTCACGGCGGTTATCACTTCACACGGTTTTATGCCCGCAACTGACGCCTTGCTGCCGGGCTCTATCTCCGCGACCACTACGCCGGGAGCGTCTTCGGCCATCTTGAAGTACTGGCGCACTTCGTAAGTGATGTCCTTTACGGTAAGGCCGCTGGCGGCGTTCTGGTAACTGTCAGCTGACGAGAAATCCGTCGGCGCCATTTCGAGCGTGAAGTCGATCATGCGCTTCTTCCCGTCGGATATGAACTCGGCCGATACCGACTGGCCGAAGCCGACCTCGGTGAGGACCTTGGTGAGCGAGTTGCTTCGAGACGGCCACGGGCGCGGAAGCTGCTCAAAGTAGACGTCGGCGACGCGGTCGAGCTGTGCCCAGGGGAATTCAAAATCGCGTTTCGAGTAGACCGTCACGTCGACCGGGCGCACCTGGCCCGGCACGTAAAAGCGCAGGAATATATCGCCGGGCTTGACGCCTGCCTTGTCGGCGGGCGAGTCCTTGTAGACGAACGAGACGATTGCGCCGACTTCGCCGCCCTTTGTCGGGAGGCTGGCGTCCTTTGCGCGGGCGAGGTCGCGGCTGATCTCCTGGAGTTCAAGTCCGAGCCACGCGAGGCGCTTGGAGTCGTCCTCGGAGAGCGGCTTTACGGAGGTGTCGAGATTGGCCTCGTCGGCGAGTATCTCCGCGAGGCGGTACGCCGGCATCGTGAGCGTAGAGCTCCCCCATCGGCCGCCGTAATAGTTGGGGCCGGCCTCCATCTGGATCGGCTCTCTTGTGGCAATCGGCACGGCGACGAGCTTGCCGTCGAGGTCGAAGAGAAATAGATCAGCCGCTGAGCCGGTCGGGTTGGGCCAGTATAAGCCGAGGAACCCGTCGCGAATGTCGCTGATGCGCTCGCGGCGTATCTGCTCGTCGCGTGCGTCAACGTCGTAGGACAGAGCGTCGCCGACGAGGAGTCGGTCGAGAAGCTCCTCCATTACGGTGTCGGAAAAAGCAAGAGGAGCCGCGCCCGGGATATCTTCCGTGATGCGGGCGACAAAGGCGCCGTAACGGCGCAGCGCCCCTTCGATTTCAAGCGGTATGCGTTTCTCGCCGAAGGCGAGCGTCATGGCTTCGATTCGAGATGTGTCGCGGCGCGACAGATCGGCCAGGACGAGCACTTTGGAGTCTCCCAGATACATGCCGACGGCCTGGATTTCCGTCGGTGTGCTGCGTTCGTCCATCGAGTAGAAGTCCATGTTTCGCCGCGACTGGGTCGAGCGAAGGTTTATCGTAACGCCGAGGAGGGCGGCGCGGGTTGCCGCCGCCGCCGCGTTGGAACGGGCCTCAAAGGCCACCGTGGAGAGAGCCGGCCACGAAAGAGGCGAGCCTTTCCACGAATCATCCGCCGGGACGCTTCGGGAGACAATCGCGCCGACGGCGTGTCCGCTCTTGCCCAACACCAGTGCGGGCGTGGGTGTGCGCATGTACTCTTTGCCGCCAAAGGTGATGAGCTGGTCGGCGCTCAGCGGCCCGACGCGAATGTCGAAACGGTTGTCCCTGCCCGGATAGAGGTAGGCCACGGTATAGGGGCCTTCCTCGGCGGCGTCGAATTCAAGCACCGTGCCCGATGACACGGGGCGGTCGAGCCGCAGAAAGATCCCGTGATTGGCGACGGCGAATTTATCCGGCGTGGCGACGTATTTTGAACCGGCAAAGGTGACCTCGATGCGGTCGATGAAGCGAAGAGGGATCATGGGGTCCTCGGTCAGCACAACGGTATCGGTCAACAGAAACGCGCCGACCCGCAGGGGCTCCATGTTGTTTATGAGTGATTCGGTGTATCCGTAGTTCGAACGGTCGTCATACGAGCCGCCGGAGGAGGACCGTGAGCCGGGCGCGTCGCCGTCGTCATACTTGAAGTAGAAAGAGACCTCTCCCATCGACGCGGCGAAAGCCTCCCTCACGGACGACGGGTCGTTTGCAGCCGCACCGCTTCGCGCGCCGGAGGCGCACCCGGCGGCAAGAAAGATAAGCGCGAGAAGGATTACCGTAAATTGCATCCTCATCTGTTATGCCTCCAATCTCGTGAAGCGAACGTTATTAATCGGCTTTGTACTCGCGAGCGAAATCGAGGACTATCTGCCGGGTAAATCCGCCGCGAAGGACCTCCACCACGACCTTTGTCTTTCTCGCCGTAGAGTCCACGGCGTCGTCGTAGGCGGCCTTGACGTCGTCAAGCGTGAGTATGGGCCTCGAGTCGATGCTCGTTATAATGTCGTTTCTCTGCAGGCCGCTCTGCGCCGCGTTGCCGGGATACTTTATGCCGAAAATGAATATCCCCTGCTGACGGAGAAAGTACAGGTCGGGATTTGCAAACTGGTTGATGGTCTTCACCGTCATATTCCATCTCGGGCAGTCGAGCTCGTCGCCTTCAACCTTGCCCTTTGTCCTCGGCACGAGGTCGACGACAAGCGACTCGCCGCCTCTCCAGGCCGTGACTTTGACGCTCGCATCCGGTTCGAGCGACGAAAGAAGCGCGCGGACGGCGGGCAGTTCGACATCGGTGACCGCGGTGACGGCAGCGCCGCCTATTTCGGTGATGCGGTCGCCGTTCTTGAGCCCTGCGCGCAGTCCCGGGCTGTCCGGATCGGTCCCTGCGACGATGACGCCCGTGTCGGCGTCGAAGTACATGTTCTGGTCAAAATCCTTCAGAGGCTGCAGGCTGATGCCGCTCCAGCTGCGCCGAACCTTGCCGTGGGCGCGCAGCTCGGATGTGATGGATTTCACCGTTTCGGCGGGGATGGCGAATCCGATGTCTCCGCCGGACGTGGTGGCCAGGGAGTTGATACCTACGACCTCGCCGTCGACATTTATGAGAGGTCCGCCGGAATTCCCGGGGTTTAGCGACGCGTCAATCTGGATGAAAAGGTTGTATTCGCTGGTGCCGGGGATATAGCGCTCTGCGCATGAGACTATGCCGAGGGAGACGCTGCGGTTGAGGCCCCAGGGGGCGCCCATTGCCATGACGAAATTGCCCTCGGTGAGGATCGTCGAATCCCCGAGTACGGCATAGGGGAACATCTCGTCCGCCACTTCGCGCTTGAGGCGAAGGAGCGCCAGGTCCGTTTCCTTGTCGGTGCCGACTATCTCGGCCTCGCGGTGGCGTCCGTCAGAGAGGAGACAGCGGATGCTGACGGCTTTCTCCACTACGTGGAAATTGGTGACGACCTCGCCGTCCTGGCTCACGAGAACCCCTGAACCGGTGACCTCCTGGGATTTCTTCTCGCCCCTCTCATAGCTCTGCACGATGGGCTTTATGAATACTACCGCGGGGAAGACCTTGGCCTTGGCCTCGGTGATGATGCGAAATGTGTCATTGTCGCCGGCTGCGGCCATATCCTGCGCCGAGGCGACGGCGGCAAAACAGAAAAGGGCGAAAAGGAGAAGCGTTTTTCTCATGTCACGTCCTCTCGCAATGTGAGTGTCCTGTTACGCTGAGGAGTATTCCCCCCGTAAAAGAGCAGATTACCGCCGTCGGGCGCGTAACACAATCACAAATACGCGCGAGCGCGGCGCTTCGTCGCAAAAAAGAGCGCTGCGTGCGGAAAAAAGCGCAAAAGGATACCTTATTCGCGCTTGATGATGAGGTGGCGGTTCCAGTTCAGGTCGTCGCGGTCGGGGAAATCCGACCGGTGGTGGGCGCCGCGGCTTTCCGTGCGCATCCTGGCCGAAAAGGTGAGCACCTTGGCGATGAGGAGCATGTTTTGAACCTGCCAGCCCCCCGGAGAGTCGAACTGCCTGTCCATTACATATGACGACCAGAAGTCTATACGCTCCTCGGCCTCGGCCAGCGCGCGCGCCTCGCGCTGGATGCCGACCTGCCGCCAGAGAAGGGACCTCAGCGAGTTTTCCACGTCCTGGATGTTTATCCGAGCGGCGAGGTGGTTGGCGTCGGCGAGCTTGGCGGAGATCTTCGCCTTGCGCCTGGAGGCGCCGACGGCGTTCTGCGCTGCGGCCGTCCCGGCCGCACACCCGTATACGAGACCCTCAAGAAGTGAATT